>WFPZ01000163.1 GCA_015487335.1 Paracoccaceae bacterium | reverse complement strand
GATGAAGATGTTTCTCACCCGGCTGGGCGAGGGCTCGCGCATGGTGATCACCGGCGACCGCACCCAGGTGGACCTGCCGCGCGGCGCCGCCAGCGGCCTGGCCGACGCCGAACGCCTGCTGAGCGGTATCGAACACATCTCGTTCAGCTATTTCACCCCGGCCGACGTGGTGCGCCACCCGCTGGTGGCCAGGATCATCGAGGCCTATGACAATGACGCGGAAGGCTGAGCGGCTGCCCGGATGAACGTCGATACTCTCATCGAGGATCCCCGCTGGCAGGCCGCCGGGCTGGAGGCGCTGGCAGGGCGGGCCTGCGCGGCCACGCTCGCCCATCTGGGGCTTGATCCGGCGCGTTTCGAGATCAGCCTGCTGGGCTGCAACGATGCCCGCATCCGCGAGCTCAACGCCGATTTTCGCGGCAAGCCCACCCCCACCAACGTGCTGTCCTGGCCCTCCGAAGAGCGCGCCGCCCCGCGCCCCGGCGCCCGGCCCGCCCAGCCGCAGCCCGGCCCGCCGGGCATGCCGGCCGGGCTGGGGGACATCGCGATTTCCTGGGAGACCTGCGAAGGCGAGGCCCGCGCGGCCGGGCGCGCCATGGAGGACCACGTGCTGCACCTGCTGGTGCACGCCACGCTGCATCTGTTGGGATATGATCACATCCACGAGGAAGATGCGGCCCTGATGGAGGGGCTGGAGGTGGAGATACTTGCCATGATGGGGGTGGCGGACCCATATGGCTGAGGACAAGGGCATTTCCGCCCGGAACTGGAAAGGAAAGATGGGCGACGCAGACGGCGGGTCTTCTGGCGCGGCGCGTGGCGCGCAGGACCCAGACAGCAGACGGCGCAGCGGCTTCCTCGGCCGCCTTTTCGGTGCCTTCGATCCCTCGGAGACGGACGAGGACACGGACACGCCCCGGGCGGAGGGGGGCGGCGGCAACGGGCTGTCCGCGCCGACCCCGGGCATGGGCAACCTGCGCCGCATGCGGGTCGAGGACGTGGCGGTGCCCAAGGCCGAGATCGTCGCGGTGCCGGTGGACATCACCAAGGACGAGCTGGTCAGGGTGTTCCGCGAAAGCGGGCTGACGCGGCTGCCGGTCTACAAGGGCACGCTCGATACCCCGATCGGGCTGGTGCACCTCAAGGACCTGGCGCTGAAATACGGCTTCAACGGCAAGGGCACGCGCTTCAACCTGCGCCGCATGGTGCGGCCTCTGCTTTTCGTGCCGCCCTCGATGCCGATCGGGGTGCTGCTGCAGAAGATGCAGAGCGAGCGCATGCACATGGCGCTGGTGATCGACGAATACGGCGGTGTTGACGGTCTTGTGACCATCGAGGACTTGATCGAACAGGTGATCGGCGAGATCGAGGACGAACACGACATCGATGAAGGCGAGTTCTGGACGGTGGAAAAGCCCGGCTGCTATCTGGCCAAGGCGACGACGCCGCTCGAGGAATTCGAGGCGGAGATCGGAATGCGGCTGACGGATCCGGACGACGACGAAGAGATCGACACCCTGGGCGGTCTGGTCTTCGTGCTGCTGGGGCGAATCCCGGCCCGCGGCGAGGTGATCCGCCACCCGGCCGGCCCCGAGTTCGAGGTGGTCGAGGCCGATCCGCGCCGCATCAAGCGTCTGCGCGTGCGCCTCCCCGAGGCCGCCGCGAATGCATGAGCCGGCGCTGAGCCTGCCGTCGGGGGTGCCGGGGCTCTCCCGGCGGGCCGCCTTCGGGGGCACGGTGTCTGCCGGGCTCGCCATCGCCCTGGGGCAAAGCCCGTTTTCCCTGTTCTGGCTGGCCTTTCCGGGGCTCATGGCGGCAGTGGCGCTGGGCGCGCTGGCGCCCGATGCCCGTTCGGCCGCCCGCCGGGGCTGGCTGGTGGGCTTTTCCTTCGCCGCCCTGGCCATGTCCTGGATCGTCGAGCCCTTCTTCGTGAACATGCGCGCTACCGGCTGGATGGCGCCTTTCGCCCTGTTCTTCATGGCCGCGGGCTTCGGCCTGTTCTGGGGGGCGGGCTTCTGGCTGGCGCGCCGGCTGGCGCCGCGCCCGGGCGGGGCGGCCTGGCTGGCGGTGCCGCTGGGCTGGCTCACGGCGGAACTGGCGCGCTCCTATCTGTTCTCCGGCTTTCCCTGGGCGCTGGTCTCCTACATCTGGATCGACACGCCGCTGTTGCAGCTGTTTGCCCTGATCGGCCCGCAGGCGATGACGCTGGCCACCCTGCTGCTGGCCGCCTTCGCCGCCCTGGCGCTGAGCCGCCGCCGCCCGGCGATGCTGGCGCTGCCGCTGGCCCTGCTTGCCGCAGCCTGGGTCTGGGGGTCGTGGATGCAGGCCCGCCCGGTGCCCGGCGATGACGCCGCGCGCCCGCTGTTGCGGCTGATCCAGCCCAATGCCTCGCAGCGCGAGAAATGGGATCCGGCGATGATGCCGGTGTTCTTCGAGCGCCAGCTGGCCTTCAGCGCCGAGCCCGCTCCGCGCCGGCCCGATCTGATCATCTGGCCCGAGGTGGCGGTGCCCTTCCTGCTCAACGATCCGTCCGCCCCCTTCGGGCGCATCGCCGAGGCCGCCGGTGGCGTGCCGCTGGTGCTGGGGGCCCAGCGCCTGCAGGCCGGTCAGGCCTTCAACAGCCTTGCGGTGATCGGCGAGGGCGGCGAGATCGGGCAGGTCTACGACAAGCACCATCTGGTGCCCTTCGGCGAGTTCCTGCCCGGCGCGGCGGTGCTGGAGCGGCTGGGCCTGAGGGCGCTGGCCGCACAGTTCGGCACCGGATATACGCCGGGCAGCGGGCCGCGGCTGCTTGATCTGGGGGCGCTGGGCCGGGCGCTGCCGCTGATCTGCTACGAGGCGATCTTTCCGCATGATCTGGTTGCCGTGCGCGAACGCGCCGACTGGCTGCTGCAGATCACCAACGATGCCTGGTTCGGGCAGATGATCGGCCCCTGGCAGCACCTGGCCCAGGCCCGCGCCAGGGCGGTGGAGCAGGGGCTGCCGATGGTGCGGGTGGCCAATACCGGGGTCTCGGCGGTGATCGATGCGCGCGGCAACACCAGAGCCATGCTGGGCCTGGGCGAGACCGGCTGGCTGGACGCCGAACTGCCGCCCCCCCTGCCGCGCACGCCCTATGCGGTAACCGGCGACAGTGTGGTCTTTTTCCTTCTTCTCGCGCTTTCCGGCCTGGCCGGCTGGCAGGCCCGGCGGAAAGTGCATTGACCCCTGCCGAATCGCGCGATAACGGGGTCCGACATACCGTCACAACGGCTTCCTGGCGTGGCGGGTTAATCTTAACGGAGCACTTTCCATGGCACGACAGAGCTACATCTTCACCTCGGAATCGGTTTCCGAAGGTCATCCCGACAAGGTCTGCGACCGCATCTCGGACGCGGTGCTGGATGCCTTCCTCGCCGAAGACCCGCACGCCCGCGTCGCCTGCGAAACCTTCGCCACCACCGACCGGGTGGTGATCGGCGGCGAGGTGCGGGGACCGGCCTCCGTCATCCAGCGGGTCGAGGAGATTGCCCGTGCCTGCGTGAAGGACATCGGCTATGAGCAGGAGGGTTTCCACTGGGCCAACATGAAAGTGGACAGCTACCTGCACGCCCAGTCTGCCGACATCGCCCGCGGGGTGGATGCCGACGGCAACAAGGACGAAGGTGCCGGCGACCAGGGGATCATGTTCGGCTATGCGGTGCGTGAAACCCCCGAGCTGATGCCGGCCCCGATCCAGTATGCCCATGCCATCCTGCGCCGGCTGTCGGAGGTGCGCAAATCCGGCGCCGAGCCGAAGCTCGGGCCCGACGCCAAGTCGCAGCTTTCGGTGCGCTACGAGGACGGGAAGCCGGTGGAGGTGACCTCGATCGTGCTCTCCACCCAGCACCTGGACGAGAGCATGACTTCCGACGACGTGCGCGCCGTGGTCGAGCCCTACATCCGCGAGGTCCTGCCCGAGGGCTGGATCACCGGGGCCACCGAGTGGCACGTCAACCCCACCGGCAAGTTCGTCATCGGCGGGCCTGACGGGGATGCCGGGCTGACCGGGCGCAAGATCATCGTCGATACCTACGGCGGCGCGGCGCCGCACGGGGGCGGGGCGTTTTCCGGCAAGGATCCCACCAAGGTGGACCGCTCGGCCGCCTATGCGGCGCGCTACCTGGCCAAGAACGTGGTCGCCGCCGGCATGGCCGAGCGCTGCCTGATCCAGCTTTCCTATGCCATCGGCGTGGCCAGGCCGCTGTCGATCTATGTCGATACCTACGGCACCGGGCAGGTCGATGCGGCAGAGATCGAGCGTGCCATCCGCCAGGTGATGGACCTCACCCCGCGCGGCATTCGCGAGCATCTGCGCCTCAACCAGCCGATCTACCAGCGCACCGCCGCCTATGGCCATTTCGGCCGCCAGCCCGACGACGAGGGCGGATTCAGCTGGGAACGCACCGATCTCACCGATGCGCTGAAGGCGGCGATCTGAGCCTGGCGCCCCATGTGCGCGCAAGACATTCACGCCGCCCCCGGGGGCGGCGTTTCCGCCTTGCCGGAGAACGTTGCGCGGCAGAAGAACGGGGAGCGGGGCGTCTTGCGGATTTCTTGCGCCGCCCCGCCCGATCGGATAGCACCCGCCCATGACTGACAGGACCTCTCCCACCGGTGCGCCGTGGCGCAATTTCTACGGTCGCCGCCATGGCAAGACGCTGAAGGAGTCGCAGCGCAGATACCTCGAGGAGGATCTCGCCGCGCTTTCGCCCGGCCCGGTAAGCTGGGAAGACAACCCCCGTCGGCAGCCGCTGGACATGGCGGCCCGTTTCGGGGGCAAGCCGGTGTGGCTGGAGATCGGCTTCGGCGGCGGCGAGCACATGGTGCATCAGGCCGCCCTCCACCCGGAGGTGGAGATCATCGGCTGCGAGCCCTTCATCAACGGGGTGGCGATGCTTCTGGGCAAGATCCGCCGCGCCGGGGTTGGCAATCTGGCGGTTTATCCTGGCGATGTGCGCGATCTGTTCGACGTTCTGCCCGATGCCTCGATTTCGCGCGCCTTTCTGCTCTATCCCGACCCGTGGCCCAAGAAGCGCCACCACCGGCGCCGCTTCGTGACCCCCGAACATCTCGAGCCGCTGGCCCGGGTGATGCGCCCCGGCGCCATCTTCCGGGTGGCCACCGACATTCCCGACTACGTGCGCCAGGCGCTTCAGCAGGTGCCGCGCCATGGCTTCGAGTGGCTGGCCGAAGGCCCCGAGGACTGGCGCCGCCCCTGGGAAGACTGGTTGCCCACCCGCTACGAGCAAAAAGCCCTGCGCGAGGGCCGCACGCCCCATTACCTGACGTTCCGCCGGCGGTAGGGCCGGGCGCCTGCCGCGCGGGCGCATTTCCCGGCAGAAGAAGCGGGCCACGGCTGGACGCCTCGGGGCGGGGGATGTATCTGCAGGGGCATTCGCGATTTCAGGAGCCCGCATGCCAGCCCATGACACGCCGATCCCGATGAGTTCCCGCCGCTCCGGCCCGCTGCGGGGCGTGGCCGAGGTGCCGGGGGACAAGTCGATCTCGCACCGCGCCCTGATCCTGGGGGCGCTGGCGGTGGGCGAGACCCGGATCACCGGGCTGCTGGAGGGGCAGGACGTGCTCGATACCGCCGACGCGATGCGCGCCTTCGGGGCGGATGTGCGCCGGCTGGGTCCCGGCGAGTGGGCGGTGCACGGCGTGGGCGTGGGCGGCTTCGCCGAACCCGAGGCGGTGTTGGATTGCGGCAATTCCGGCACCGGAGTGCGGCTGATCATGGGGGCGATGGCCACTTCGCCCATCACCGCCACATTCACCGGCGACGCCTCGTTGCGCTCGCGGCCCATGGGCCGGGTGACGGAACCGCTTTCCCTTTTCGGCGCCGCCGCCTTCGGGCGCGCGGGCGGGCGGCTGCCGATGACGGTGGTCGGCGCGGCGGATCCGGTGCCGGTGCGCTACGAGGTGCCGGTGCCCTCGGCGCAGGTGAAATCGGCGGTGCTGCTGGCGGGGCTGAACGCGCCGGGCGAGAGCGTGGTGATCGAGCGCGAGGCCACCCGCGACCACACCGAGCGGATGCTGGCGGGGTTCGGGGCCGCGATCTCGGTGGAGCACGACGGCGGCGCGCGGGTGATCACGCTCGCCG
>WFPZ01000162.1 GCA_015487335.1 Paracoccaceae bacterium | reverse complement strand
TGCTGGTGCCGGGGCGCGCCGGCCTCGTGGTGTCGGAATACGCGCCCAATGCGGTGAAGAAGGCGGTGGTGGGCGTGGGCCATGCCGACAAGCGCCAGGTCGCGCATATGGTGCGGCTGCAGTTGCCGGGGGTGGAGATCTCCGGCGCCGACGCGGCCGATGCGCTGGCGGTGGCGATCTGCCACGCGCACCATGCGCGCACCGGTACCCGGGTGGCCGAGGCAATCGAGAGGGCGGGCGCATGATCGGGCGGATCGCCGGGCGGCTGAGCTATCGCGCCGGTGACCACGTGCTGATCGACGTGGGCGGCGTGGGCTATGTGGTCCATGTCTCCGAGCGCACGCTGTCCGCCCTGCCCGGGGTGGGCGAGGCGGTGGCACTTTATACCGATCTGCTGGTGCGCGAGGACCTGCTGCAGCTGTTCGGCTTCACCTCACTGGCCGAGAAGGAATGGCACCGGCTGTTGATGAGCGTTCAGGGCATCGGTGCCAAGGCCTCGATGGCCATTCTCGGCACGCTCGGCGCCGACGGGGTGAGCCGGGCGATCGCGCTGGGAGACTGGAACGCCATCAAGGCCGCCCCCGGCGTGGGGCCGAAGATCGCCCAGCGGGTGGTGAACGAGCTCAAGGACAAGGCCCCGGCGGTGATGGCCATGGGGCAGGGGCCGGTGGCCGGCGAAGATGGCGCACTGGTGGAACCGGCAAGCCCTGCCGCGCCCGCCACGGCGGCTTCCGCCGCCCCGCCTCCACCGCCGCCCCAGGCGGGAGGCAAGCCCCAGGCCGAGGCGCTCTCGGCACTGCAGAACCTCGGCTACCAGCCCGCAGAGGCCGCCTCCGCGGTGGCCACGGCGGCGGGCGAGGCGCCCGAGGCGGATACCGCGGCGCTGATCCGCGCGGCGCTGAAGCTGCTGGCACCGAAGGGGTAGGGAGATGGACGTGCCTGAAACGGGAGCTTGTGCGAACCGCTTGAAATCTCGTCGCCCGGGGCGATTGCATTCCGGGCCGCGCCCGGTGTGCTCTGTTGATCCGCTGGCCGGAAAGGTGCGCCATGACTGACCCGAACCCGACCCTGCGCCCCGAGCCGCGCCCTGAGGATGCCGACCGCGCCCTGCGCCCGCAGGCGCTGGACGAATTCATCGGCCAGGCCGAGGCCCGCGCCAATCTCCGGGTATTCATCGAAAGCGCGAAGATGCGCGGCGAGGCCATGGACCACACGCTGTTCTACGGTCCTCCGGGGCTGGGCAAGACGACGCTGGCGCAGATCATCGCCCGCGAGCTGGGGGTGAATTTCCGCATGACCTCCGGCCCGGTTCTGGCCCGCGCCGGCGATCTGGCGGCGATCCTGACCAACCTCGAGCCGCGTGATGTGCTGTTCATCGACGAGATCCACCGTCTCAACCCGGTGGTGGAAGAGGTGCTCTATCCGGCGCTGGAGGATTACGAGCTAGATCTGGTGATCGGCGAGGGTCCGGCGGCGCGCACCGTGCGCATCGAGCTGCAGCCCTTCACCCTGGTGGGCGCGACCACCCGGCTGGGTCTGCTCACCACCCCGCTGCGCGACCGGTTCGGCATTCCGGTGCGGCTGCAGTTCTATTCGGTGGACGAACTGGAAGAGATCGTCAGCCGCGGGGCGCGGCTTCTGGGGGTTGACACCACCCCCGATGGGGCGCGCGAGATCGCGCGGCGTGCCCGCGGCACCCCGCGGGTTGCCGGGCGGCTGCTGCGCCGGGTCGTGGATTTCGCGCTGGTGGAGGGCGACGGGCTGGTCACCCGCGAGGTGGCCGACCGCGCCCTCGACAGGCTGGGGGTCGATCACCTGGGCCTCGACGGCGCCGACCGCCGCTACCTGCGGCTGATCGCCGAAAACTACGGCGGCGGCCCCGTCGGGGTGGAAACCATGTGCGCGGCCCTTTCCGAAAGCCGCGATGCCGTCGAGGAGGTGATCGAGCCCTTCCTGCTGCAACAGGGCCTGATCCAGCGCACCCCGCGCGGGCGCATGCTGGCGGCCCGGGCCTGGGCGCATCTGGGGCTGGAGCCCCCCGAAGGCCCGGGGCAGGATGACCTGTTCGGCGGCGCCTGAGCCTTCTGCATCTGGCATTTGCCACGTTGTTTCCGTCAGCCGCCGGGGCCGGATTTCCGGAAGACGGCATTCGCGGTTACCTTGATGTGCGCGAAGGGAAGGACGCCTGACTCGTGAAACGGATAGGCCTGGAGCAGGCACCATCGCCAGCCTGGCCGCGGGCTGGCCGAGCATTTCCTGGCCCGAATCGAGCTGCTTGACCCGAAGGTGAATGCGGTGATCGGCCCCCACGCGCTCGACCGCACGCCGGGAGGCTCCGGCTCGGCGGTGGCGGTGCCCGCGGGCATGTGCCTGGCGGCGGTCGGCGGCGTGGATGCGGATGGCCCCGTCACCGGCGGGGCGTCGGGCGCATGCCTGACCCGGCGCCGGGCTTTCCGCCCTGGCGCTTGTCTTTCCGCGGGGTGCGGAGTAGAGCAGCGCACACCGGTCGCAGCCTACCCGGTCATCAAAACAAGGACTGACAATTGAAAACTCTCGTCATCTGCTCCGGCGGACTTGATTCCGTATCGCTCGCCCACCTGATTTCGGCACGGGGGGATCTGAGCCGTATCGTCTCTTTCGACTACGGCCAGCGCCACCGCAAGGAGCTCGGCTTTGCGCGGGCCTGCGCGGACAGGCTGGGCGTGCCCTTTCATCTGATCGACATGCGCCCGATCGGGGCGGAGCTGACGGGCTCGGCCCTGACCGACGACCTTGATGTGCCCGAGGGCCATTACGCCGAGGAAAACATGAAGGTCACGGTGGTGCCCAACCGCAATGCGATCATGCTGACCATCGCCTTCGGCATTGCCGCGGCCAGGGGTGACGGGGCCGTGGCCACCGCCGTGCATGGCGGAGATCACTTCATCTATCCCGATTGCCGCCCCGCCTTTGCCGAGGCTTTCGAAACCATGCAGCGCGCCGCGCTCGACGGCTATGCCGATGTGCGCCTTCACACCCCCTTCGTGCATCGCACCAAGGCCGATATCGTCACCGAGGGCGCGCGGGTAAACACGCCCTTTGCCGAGACATGGTCCTGCTACAAGGGGGGTGCGCGCCATTGCGGGCGTTGCGGCACCTGTGTCGAGCGCCGCGAGGCCTTCCACCTGGCCGGTGTCGCCGATCCCACCGTCTATGACGATCCCGATTTCTGGCGCGAGGCGGTCGGGGCAGGGGAGGGCGGGTGATGTACCGCATCTCGAAGGAATTTCATTTCTCCGCATCGCATCGGCTTTCGCACCTGCCGGCCGATCACCAGTGCGCGCGCCTGCACGGGCACAACTATGTCGTGGTGGTCGAACTGGCCGCGGCCGATCTCGATGCCAACGGGTTCGTGCGCGACTATCACGAGCTGAAGCCGCTCAAGGACCATATCGACGAAAATTTCGACCACCGGCACCTCGATGACGTGCTCGAGGTTCACTCCACGGCCGAGAACCTGGCCCGGTATTTCTTCGACTGGTGCAAGGCGCGCTGGCCCGAAACCGTTGCGGTGCGGGTGTCGGAGACGCCGAAGACCTGGGCCGAATACCGGCCATGAGCCTGCGCATTGCGGAAATATTCGGCCCCACCATCCAGGGCGAAGGCGCCCTGATCGGCGAGCCCACGGTGTTCATCCGCGCCGGCGGCTGCGACTACCGCTGTGCGTGGTGCGACACGCTGCATGCGGTTGACAGCGCCTACCGCCACGAATGGGCCGAGATGACGCCCGCGGCGGTCTGGCAGCGGGTGCGCGCCCTGTCGGGAGGAAAGCCGCTCACGGTGTCGATCTCGGGCGGCAACCCGGCCATTCAGGACTTCTCCGAGGTCATTGCCCTGGGACAGGCCGAGGGCTACCGCTTCGCCTGTGAAACCCAGGGCTCGGTTGCCCGGCCGTGGTTTGCCGCTCTCGATACGCTGGTCCTCAGCCCCAAACCCCCCTCGAGCGGCGAAACCCCCGACTGGGCGGCCTTTCGCGCCTGCCTCTCCGAGGCCGCTGGCGGCCCCCGCGTGGTGCTGAAGATCGTGGTCTTCGACGAGGCCGATTACGACTGGGCGAAAGAGGTGGCCGGGCAGTTCCCCGATCTGCCGCCGTTCCTTCAGCCGGGCAACCCGGAGACGGACCCCGGCCAGCCGGTCGATCTGCAGGCGGCGGCCGGGCGGCTGGAGTGGCTGGTGGGCAGGGCCACCGCCGACAAATGGTTTGACGTGCGCATCCTGCCCCAGCTTCATGTGCTGATCTGGGGCAACCGGCGTGGCGTCTGAGCAGACAGGGAGAGAGATCCGATGACAGACGATATCTATCGCGGCCTGAAGCAGCTGGGCGGCAAGACCGTCCTGCCCGCAAGCCCCGAGGAGGCCGAGCTCGAGCGCGTCCGCAACCCCCACCCGGACGAGGCCTGCAACGTGCGTTTCACCGCGCCCGAGTTCACCTCGCTCTGCCCGATGACGGGGCAGCCCGATTTTGCCCATCTGGTGATCGACTACGTGCCGGATCAGTGGCTGGTGGAAAGCAAGTCGTTGAAGCTCTATCTGGGCTCTTTCCGCAATCACGGCGCCTTTCACGAGGAATGCACCGTCTCCATCGGCCGGCGGCTGGCCGATTTCCTGAAGCCCCGCTGGCTGCGCATCGGTGGCTACTGGTATCCTCGTGGCGGCATCCCGATCGATGTCTTCTGGCAGACCGGCCCGGTGCCCGAGGGCGTCTGGGTCCCCGATCAGGGCGTGCCGCCCTACAGGGGCCGGGGGTAGCGGGGCCGTTTCGGGCGCGGCCGGCTCATGGGCTTGCGCTGACCCGCGCCTCCTCCAGATGACAGGCGGCCCGGTGGCCGGGGCCGCGTGCGCGCAAGGCGGGGGGCACGCTTCGGCGGAGGTCGCGCGCCCGCGGGCAGCGGGCGTGAAAGGCCAACCCTTCGGCGGGCTGGCCGGGCTCGGGATTTCTCCTTCAGGCACACCTCGCGCCGGCGGATGGGGCCCGGGTCGAGGGTGGAGGGGCGAGGCTGGGCCAACCGCCCCCTCCGCCCGGAACGCGGGCGGAAACCGGCAAGCTGCCGGCCTGTCGTCTGCGGCTTTCGCTGGCCGCAGCGGGCGGGGCGTCTATTTCCGCGCCTTCAGGTCCTGATACATTTCATGGGCCTGAGCGGCGGGCATGTGCTCGTGCACGACCTTTGATACCGCCTGGATCATTGCCACCGGATCGTCGGACTGGAAGATGTTGCGCCCCATGTCCACCCCGGCCGCACCCTGGTCGATCGCCTTCCAGGCCATCTCCAGCGCCTCGATCTCGGGCAGCTTCTTGCCGCCGGCGATGACGATCGGCACCGGACAGCCCGCCGTGACCCGCTCGAAGCCCTCCTCGACGAAATAGCTCTTCACGTAGTGCGCGCCGAGCTCGGCCGCGATGCGGGTGGCAAGGCCGAAATAGCGCGCATCGCGCTGCATGTCCTTGCCGACGCCGGTAACCGCCAGCGTCGGGATGCCGACGCGCATCCCCTCGTCGATCAGCCGGATCACGTTGGTGATCGACTTGTGCTCGTACTCGGCGCCGATATAGATCTGCGCCGCCATCGCCGAGACCCCCATGCGCACCGCGTCATCCATGGCCACGGCAATGGTCTCGTTGGACAGCTCGGTCAGGATCGAGTTGCCCCCCGAGGCGCGCATCACGATCGGCTTTCGCACCGTCGGCGGGATGATCGAACGCAGGATGCCGCGGGTACACATCAGCACGTCGGCATGCTCGAACAGGGGCGCGATGTTGAGATCGATCCGCTCCAGCCCCTTGGTGGGGCCCTGAAAGTAGCCGTGGTCGAAGGCCAGCATCACCGTGCGCCCGGTCTCGGGGTTGAAGATCTGGCTCATGCGCGCCTTGATCCCCCAGTCGTAATTCGCCAGCCCCTTGAGGAAGAAGCCCTGCTTGTCCTGCGGGCGGTCGAGCCCGAAATCCTTGCCGTCCTTGATGTCGTCGATATCTGCCATGGTCCGTTTTCCGTCTGTAGTGGGGTTGGGTTAGTCCTGATGTTTCTGCCATGCCGCTTTCATGCGGGCGAAGGCGGCGCGCGGTTCTTCGGCCTTCATGATCGCCGATCCGGAAACGATGATGTCGGGCCGGGCGGCGGCGATTTCGTCCATCACGTCGGGGGTGACGGCGCCATCGAAGGCCAGAAGAGGCGGATTTGTTGGGTTTGTGCTGTTTCGAAGGGTTCGAAGCCGCTGACAGGCGGCGGAAATGTCTGGTTTGGACATGCAGCGCGGATCGAGCGAGAGCACGAGAAGGAGGTCGGCCAGGCCGATCAGCGCCGGATCGGGGGTGGTTTCGGGGGCGAGTGCGAGGCCGGCCAGCACCGGGCGATCGGCCTGCGCGATGGCCGCGAGCGCCTCGGCCGCGCCTTCGGCCTCGGCATGGACCGTGATCAGGTCGGCGCCTGCCTTCAGATATGCTCCCACCTGGGCGGCCGGGCGGGCATGCATCAGGTGCACGTCGAGAAAGGCCTCGGGCACGGCCTTGCGCGTGGCGGCGGCCAGGGCCGCGCCGCCCAGGAAGGGGGGCACGAAGTTGCCGTCCATCTCGTCGAAATGAAGGATGTCCGCCCCCCATCCCATGGCCGTTCGGGCCGTTTCGCCCAGCATCGACAGGTCGCCGGCGTAAAGCCCGAGGCTGATGCCGCGGGCGCGCCGTTTCAGTTCGTCTTTCGCCTTCACAGAACGACCCCCTTCTTCAGGATGAAGCAGCCATAGGGGCGGGTCTCGGCCGTGGCCACAACCGCGAAGGCAGATCGCGCGCGCGGGTAGAAGTCGTGCCGTGCAATCGAGCCGGTTTCCGCCCCTTCGGGCATGCGGCGCGTGACGACGTCCAGGACCTGGCGGTGAACCTCGCCCAGGGTCCGGGGGGCGTCGTCGATTTCCATCCGCCAGGCGCAGGCTTCGGAGAAGCCGTCAAGCGGCATGTATTTCGTGATCAGCTCGACCGCCTCGGGGGCGTTGAAACCGGGCAGGTGCACGGGGGTGCCGATCCGGGTGGTGGCGGCAACGGAATCGGCGGGAAAGTTGGCATCGGCCAGAACGATCTCGTCGCCATGGCCCATGCGCATCAGCACGTCCATCAGGGCGGGCGTCATCCTGGGGTCGATTCCGATCAGCATGGTCTTTTCCTCAAGTATGGGGCCGCGGACGTGGCGCCCGCGACCCCTGTGCTCACGTGAGTGGCATCAGCGCGGCGGCAGCGGCATCCATTCGGGCACCGCAACTTCCGCATGGGCGAACTGCGGCAGCTTGGCCGACAGCTCTTCCATGTTGGAAATGTCGAGGTCGTTGAGCATCTTCTGGGTGATCAGCGTGGGCGGAATGATCACGTTGCGCCCCGGGTCCTCGCCGGCCAGAAGCATGGCCAGCGCGCGCACGGAAACCTCGCCCACCACGGCCGGGTTGGTGGCGGCGGTGGCCTTCCAGGCGCTGTCGGGCTCGCGCATGGCGGCGATGTCGGCGGTCGAGATGTCGGCCGAGTAGATGCTGATCTGCTTGTTCAGCCCGGCCTCGTCCACGGCGATCTTCACGCCCTTGGCGAACTCGTCATAGGGGGCGAACATCACCGTGATGTCGGGGTTGGCCTGCAGCACCGAACGGGCCTGGTTGGCGACCGAGTTGGCGATCGGGTTGTCGAGGGTGCCGAACTGGGCCACTTCCTCGATGCCCGGATAGCGGGCCTTGAACTCCCGCCAGGTTTCGTCGCGGCGGTCCAGCGGCGCGATGCCGGGCACGTAGACATAGCCGGCCTTGAAGCTTTCGCCGTTGTCCTTGATTGCCTGCTCGAGCGCCAGGCGGGCAAGGTCGCGGTCCGACTGCTCGATCTGCGGAATGGCCGGGTTTTCCACGTTCACGTCGAAGGCCACGACCTTGATGCCCGCATCCAGCGCCCGCTGGGCGGCATCCTGCATGGATTCGGTCAGCCCGTGCTGGATGATGATGCCGTCAACCCCCAGCGCGATGGCCTGATCCACCATGTCGGCCTGAAGCGCCGCATCCTGGCGGCTGTCGAAGACGCGCAGGTCAACCCCCAGCGCCTTGGCCTGCGCCTCGACCCCCGACAGATAGGCCTGGAAGAAGTCTCCGGTGGAAAGGTAGCGCACCAGCGCGATCTTCACCTTTCCCGGATTGTCGAACGGTGCGGGCATCTCTCCGGCCAAGGCACCGCCAAGGCCGGCGGTCAGCGCGGCCAGCCCGCCTGCCAGCCCGAGGGCAAGTCTTCTGGTAATCTTCATCGTGGATCCTCCCATGGTTTCATCTCAGTGATTGGAGCCCGCGCGCCGACCAGTCAGCACGAAGGTGAATACGAGGGCGACGACAAGCACGGCCCCCTTGACGAAATCCTGTGTGTAGTAAGGCGCGTTCATCATCGTCAGGCCCTGCAGCAGCACGCCCACGAACAGCGCCCCGATGGCGGTGCCGAAGGCATTGGGCTTTGCAGCGCCCAGCACGGCAAAACCGATCAGCGCCGCGGCCACGCTGTCCAGCAGCAGGTTGTTGCCCGAGGCGATGTCTCCGCGGCCAAGGCGCGCGGCCAGCAGGATGCCGCCGACCGAAGCAAGAACCCCCGAGAACATGTAGGCGACGATCTTGTAGCGGTTGACATTGGCGCCGGCCAGCGCCGCTGCGCGCTGGTTGGAACCGATCGCATACATCACGCGCCCGTAACGGGTCTTTTCCAGGAACACCCAGACCAGGACCGCGACGATCACGAAGATCACCACCGATACCGGAATCAGGTTCGGGATGATGAAATCCAACTTGTTCCGCCCCAGCCACAGAAAGGCCGGATCGAAGACGCCATTGGCCTTCTCGCCATTGGGCAGAACCATGCCGGTGGAGATCGACCGGCCCTCCGTCGGGATCCTCTGCAGCCCGATCAGCAGGAACATCATGCCCAGGGTGGCCAGAAGATCAGGCACTCTGGTTTTCACGATCAGAAGCCCGTTCACCAGGCCGATCAGCGCCCCCAGCACCAGGCAGGCGATGACGGCCACGACCGCGCCCTGCTCAAGGACCACCATCATGTAGGCCGAGAGCATCAGCGCCGAGGTCGCCGTGGAGCCGATGGACAGGTCGAAGCCATCCACCACGAGGGTGAAGGTCACCCCGAGGGCGAGAATCCCGGTGATGGCCACGGACTGAAAGATGAAGAC
The DNA here is from genome assembly GCA_015487335.1 of Paracoccaceae bacterium. GTDB lineage: Bacteria > Pseudomonadota > Alphaproteobacteria > Rhodobacterales > Rhodobacteraceae > S012-89. The sequence goes on along the minus strand of WFPZ01000162.1, from coordinate 8,845 downwards.
CGCCGAAAACGGGCTGAAGAACCCCTCCGTCGCAACCGAGAAGAAGATCAGCAGCCCTGCCAGCAGGGTCAGGAACCCGTAGCGGATGGCATAGTCCACGAAGGTCTTCCGAGCCGCGGGAAGTGCCGCCTTTTCGCCCGTGTCGTTGTTCTGCATGGCGATTTTCCGATCCATCTTCATGGGGCGTGCCCCGTCTCTTCACCCTGTCCGGTCAGGGCCTTCTCCTGGCCGGCCACCTGCGCCAGCACCTCGCGCAGGCCCAGATCCTTGTTGTTGCGATGGTCCCCCACCACGTGCTTGTCCGACAGCACGACGATCCGGTCGGCAATCTCCAGCACCTCGTCCATCTCGCTGGCCATGACGATGGTGGCGCGGCCCTTCGTCGTTTCCCGTATCTTCGCGCCGATATCTCGCCGCGCCTTGATGTCGACGCCCTGGAACGGCTCGTCCAGGATCAGCACCCGGCTTGGTTGCCCCAGCCAGCGGGCCACCATGATCTTCTGCTGGTTGCCCCCCGAAAGCGTGCCGATATCGTCCTGCTCGGACTGGCAGACGACGCCGAGCTCGTCGATCATGCGGCGGGTCGCACGCGCCTCGCTGCGGGTGTTGACGAACCCGAGATGCGAGAAGCGCTCGAGGAACGGCATGGTGGTGTTCCGGGCCAGGGAGTGGTCGCGGAAGATTCCGGTGCTGCCGCGATCCTTGGGGCACAGGAATACGCCGGCATCGATCGCCTCGCGCGCCGAGCGGGGGCGATAGGGCCTGCCCTCCAGCAGGATCTCTCCGGAGAGCGGCGCGCGCTGGCCGAACAGGATCTCGGCGATCATGGTCTTTCCCGCCCCCACCAGCCCGGTCACCGTCAGCACCTCGTCGCGATGCACTGTCAGGTTGATCGGCCTCGCTCCGGGCTCCAGGACCACATCGCGGAACTCCAGCACCGGCGGGCCGGGCATGTTGTGGTCAAGCGCGATCTCGTCGAGGCCCTGCCCCAGCATGGCGGTCACGGCAGCCTCGTAATCAAGCGGCTTTTCGCTGAACCGGCCGACAATGGCGCCGTCGCGCATGGCATAGATCCGGTCTGCCAGGCGGCGAATGTCGGAAGTGCGGTGCGAAATGTAGAGGATTGCCACGCCCTGGTCGCGCAGCCGGTCCAGAAGCGCGAACAAACGCTCCGCCTCTGCGGCCGAGAGAGAAGAGGTGGGCTCGTCGAGAATCAGGAGCTCGGGCCTGTGCGCCATGGCCCGGGCGATCGCCACCAGCTGCCGGTCGGCAAGCTGCAGTTCGCGCACCGGGCGGCCGACATCCACCTCAAGCCCCATGGACGCGGCAATCTCGCGCGCCTGGCGCCGGAGCTCCCTTTCCCTGAGGAAGAAGCCGCTTCCGGGCTCGGTCAGCCTGTCCAGAAGCAGGTTCGAGGCGACGTCCAGGTCGGGGATCACCCCGTCATTGATGTTCTGGTGCACGGTCACCACGCCGGCGCGAATGGCCTCGATCGGCGTTCGCGGCGCAAAGGGCCGCCCGCCCAGGCGCATGGTTCCGCCATCGGCCTGATGGACGCCGCAGATCACCTTGACCAGGGTCGACTTGCCCGCGCCGTTGGCCCCCATGAGCACCGAGACCTCGCCGCGCGCAAGCTCCAGATCTATGCCGCGCAGCACCCGGTTGGTTCCGAATGCCTTGGTCAGTCCCGCAATTTCCATGGCTGTCGCGGACATGGCCACCTCTCCCTTGGTCGCGAGTCTTAGCTCAATGGTTACTTATGTCAATAACTATTGACAAATGACACATCGAGCACAATGCTGACCGCCAAAGCCAATCGGGAGGGGAGCGTGACTGACAGATCCTACGAACCGCTCACAATCGACACCCTGGCCGGCCGGCTGGGGCAGGTTCCGGCCGTTGTCCGCCGGCTCGGGGCGGACACGGGCCTTTGGGAAGTCCGCGAGGTGGGGGACGGCAACCTCAATCTCGTGTTCACGGTCAGGAGCCCGCATGGCAGGCTGATCGTCAAGCAGGCGCTTCCCTATGTGCGCCTCGTGGGCGATTCCTGGCCGCTGCCGCTGAAGCGCGCCTTTTTCGAGTATCACGCCCTGATCCGCCAGGCCGAGCGCGATCCGGGCTCGGTGCCCGAGGTCTACCACTTCGACGAGGCGCAGGCGATCATCGTGATGGAATATCTTACCCCTCATGTGATCCTGCGCCACAAGCTGATGGCGGGCGCGCGCGTCGAGGGGCTGGCGCAGAGGCTGGGCGAGTTCTGCGCCCGCACGCTTTTCCGCGGCTCGGACCTTTCCATGGACACGGCAAGGCGCAAGGCCGATGCGGCGCTGTTTCTGGGCAACGTGGAGCTTGACGACATCACCGAGAACCTCGTGTTCTCGGACCCCTATTTCGATGCCGAGATGAACCACCACACGCCCGGCCTCGATCCGCTGGTGAAGCGCCTGCGGGCCGACATCGACCTCAAGATCGCCGCCCAGGAGCTGAAGGCCGCCTTTGCCAACAATGCCGAAACCATGCTGCATGGCGACCTGCATACCGGTTCGATCATGTGCACCGACAGCGAAACCCGGGTGATCGACCCGGAATTCGCCCATTACGGCCCGATGGGCTTCGACATCGGCATGCTGATCGCCAATTTCTTCATGGCCTATTACGCCATGCCCGGCCATATCGCGGATGCGCGGGCGCGGGCCGATTATCAGGAATGGATCCTCGCCACCATTGCCGGCATCTGGGAGAGCTTCGAGACCGAGTTCAGCCGGCTGTGGCGCACCGAGCGGCGCGGCATCCTGTTCCAGGCCAGCCTGTTCGAGGATCAGGGCGACGATCTGGGGGCCGAACAGGCGCTGGCCCGCCGGCTGGCCCATGTCTGGCGCGACACCCTGGGCTTTGCCGGGATCGAGATGATCCGCCGCACGCTGAGCCTTGCCCATATCGCGGAGAACGACACCATAGAAGACGAGGCGCTGCGCGCGGCATGCGAAGGCCGCGGGCTGAGGCTGGCACGCATCCTTGCCACGGGGCGCGAGAACATCGCCGGAATGGGCGCGGTTCTGGCGCTCGCGCGCGAGATCGAAAGAAAGGACTGGACATGAAAGTCGGCGACAAACATTACCGCTCGATCTGGGTGAATGACGAGACCGGGCGGGTGCAGATCATCGATCAGCGCTGGCTGCCGCACGAGTTCAGGGTGGTGGATCTGGTCACGCGCGCCGATTTCGCCGACGCGATCCGCGACATGTGGGTGCGCGGCGCGCCGCTGATCGGGGCCACGGCGGCGCACGCCATCGCCGAGGAGATGAAGCGCGATCCGTCCGACGCCAACCTCGACGAAGCCTGGGAAGAGCTGAACGCCACGCGGCCCACCGCAATCAATCTGCGCTGGGCGCTTGACGAGATGCGCAATCTGCTGCGCCCGCTGCCCGAATCCGAGCGCGCCGAGGCGGCCCACAGGCGGGCCCTCGAGATCTGCGACGAGGACGTGGAAACCAACCGCATGATCGGCGTGCACGGCCTCGAGATCATCAGGGAGATCGCCGCGAGGAAGAAGCCCGGAGAGCCGGTCAACATCCTCACCCACTGCAACGCCGGCTGGCTGGCCACGGTGGACTGGGGCACCGCCACCAGCCCGATGTATCACGCCGTGGAGGCCGGAATCCCGATCCATGTCTGGGTGGACGAGACCCGCCCGCGCAACCAGGGCGCGCTGCTCACCGCCTGGGAGATGAACTCCCACGGCATTCCGCATCACCTGATCGTGGACAATGCCGGCGGGCACCTGATGCAGCACGGGGCTGTGGACATGGTGATCGTCGGCACCGACCGCACCACGGCGCGCGGGGATGTGTGCAACAAGATCGGCACCTATCTCAAGGCGCTCGCCGCGCACGACAACGGCGTGCCCTTCTATGTGGCGCTGCCGTCGCCCACCATCGACTGGACGGTGCAGGACGGCATTGCCGAGATCCCCATCGAAGAGCGCGACGGGCGAGAGGTGACCCACGTGCAGGGCAGGCTGGCCGACGGCACGGTGAGCGATGTCCAGATCAGCCCCGACGGCACGCCCGGAGGCAACCCCGCCTTCGACGTCACGCCGGCGCGGCTGGTCACGGGCCTGATCACCGAGCGCGGCATCTGCGAAGCCTCGGCCGAGGGTCTGGCAGGGCTGTTTCCCGAAAGGGCCGGGGCTTCCTGACGGGCTCAGCCGCCGGCCGAGGAAAGCATCTCTTCGGCCGTCGAGACGGATGTGACCACATGCGTCACATAGCCTCCGGCGATGGCCGAAAGCATCGGCCGGACCTTGTCCTGCCCCGTCGAGACCAGCAGCCCCATGTCCAGCCCTTCCAGCTTGTCGAGTTCGACCCCGATCATGCGGTCATCCAGGGGGCCGGGGACGGAACGGCCCTGAGCGTCGATGAACCGGCCGCACAGGACGCCGGTGGCCCCGTGGCGCGTGTACCAGTCCAGCTCTTCGTGGGTTGCCACCCCGGAGCTGACGATATGGCTTTCGTGATTGGCGGAGCCTGCAGCGAAGATGGCCTTGTTGCAGTGGCTGAGCGCTTCCAGCTGTGCGGCGATGATCGGCTCGGCCCGCAGGCGGCGCGCCAGGTCCGGATCGGAGAGCACCGCCGGCGCGTGCAGGTTCACGAGTTTCGCCCCCAGCTTCATTGCCATATGCGCCGAGCAGATCTCGGCGGTAAAGCCGTATGGCGTGGCCATGGAGCCCACCAGCTGCGAAACCGAGACATCTTCGGTTCGGGTCTGTTCCATCGCCTCGGCCACCTCGTAGACCGTGCGCCCCCAGGACACGCCCAGCTTGTCCCCCGGGGCGAGCAGCCGCGGCAGCCACTCCGCGGCGCCGCGGGCCACGCGCATCAGCGCTTCCTCCTCTCCGGCGGCGTCGTCGGGCACGACATAGGCGGCGGCAAGGCCGAAACGCTCTCGCAGCTGCTCGGCCAGCCTGTGGCCGGTAAAGGCCTCGGGCGCCAGGGTGATGCGCACAAGGCCCAGCTCCTTGGCCTCCTGCAGGCAGTTGACGATCGTGGCGCGCGAGACGCCGAGCTGCTCGGCGATGCAGGATTGCGTCCTGCCTTCGTGATAATACATCCAGGCAGCTTCGATGACGATGTTTTCGCCCGAAACCTGCCCGGTTGCGCGCCGACGCATTGGTGCAGCCATATCAGCGGCCTCCCTTCCTTTTTTGATACTTGACAACAATTCGTGACAATTGTCAAAGTAGCTGCCAGCGACCGATCACCCAGCATCCTGATACAGGCAGATCATGGTAAAAAACAGATGGATCGAGGCCGAGGCGCGGGCCCTTGCCGAGGCCGCCGGCGAAAGCGAAGCCGAACAGGCTCTGGCCCTCGTGATACACGCCTCCCGCCTGATCGGCGCCGACAGGGATCTCGTGCTGCACGGCGGGGGCAACACCTCGGTCAAGGTGAAGCGGCCCGATCTCTTCGGCAACCTGCGCGACGTGATCCATGTAAAGGGTTCGGGGCACGATCTGGCCGAAATCACCCGCGAGGGCATGCCGGGGCTGTGGCTGGACGAATTGCTGCCGCTGCGCGGGCTTGACCGTCTGCAGGACGAAGACATGGTGAACGCGCTGCGTGGCGCGATGCTGGATGCCTCGGGGCCCAACCCTTCGATCGAAACCCTGCTGCACGCCTTCCTGCCGCATCGTTTCGTGCTGCATACCCATGCCACCGCGATGATCGCGCTGGCCGACATGCCGAACGCGCCCGAGGTGATCAGGGAGATCTTCGGCGAGCGCATGGGCGTGGTGCCGTTCTTCAAGCCCGGCTTTGATCTTGGGCGCGCCGCGGTCGGGACATTCGAGGAAAACCCCGAGGTCGAGGGGCTGATCCTGCTCAACCACGGCCATTTCGCCTTCGGCGGCAGCGCCCGCGAAGCCTATGAGCGGCTCGTGGAGCAGACCACTGCCGTCGAGGAGTGGTTCGCGGCCAATCGCTGGCCTGCCCGGGTCCATTCGTCCCCGGAACCGAGGCGGGCCGTCGAAGTGCTGCCGCTTCTGCGCGGTGCGTGCGGGGCGGTCAGCGCGGCGCATTCGGGGAATCGCGATGCACCGATGCCGGTGATCGATCTTCGCCGGAGCGATGAGATCGACGCTTTCCTGATGCGCGAGGACCTCGACATCCTGGCGGATGCCGGCGTGGCCACGCCCGATCACGTCATTCGTACCAAGAACTGGCCCGTCGTCCTGCGCCCGGGCGATGAAATCGCCGCTGCCGTGAGCGCCTATGCCGAGCGCTACCGCAGCTATTTCGAGCGCAATGCCGCGCGCCATCCCGAGGACAGGACGATGCTCGATCCCGCGCCCAACGTGGCCTGGATCCCGGGGCTGGGAATCGCCGGAATCGGCCATGATGCCCGCGCCGCCTCCCAGGCCGCGGACCTGGCCGAGCAGAACATCCGCGCCATGGCGATGGCACAGGGCGCCAGCGGCTATCGCCCGGTGGGAGAGGCGCAGCTTTTCGACATGGAATACTGGTCACTCGAACAGGCCAAGCTGGGCCGGACCCGCCCGGAACTTTCCGGCAAGGTCGTGATCGTGACCGGAGGCGCAGGCGCCATCGGCCTGGCCACGGCGCAGGCCTTCGCCGCGCGCGGGGCCAATGTCTTTCTGGTGGATCTTTCGCAGGAGGCTCTGGACAGCGCGCTCGAAAGCCTCGGCGAGGGGCACGACGGTCTGGCCCTGGACATCACCCTCGACGGTGCCGCGGCCAGCGCCGTCGAGGCGGCCGTCCGCCGCTTCGGCGGGGTGGACATCCTTGTCTCCAATGCCGGAGCGGCCTGGACGGGGGCAATCGCCGAGCTCGACGACGCCCTCCTGCGCAAGAGCTTCGAGCTCAACTTCTTCGCCCATCTGGCCTTCAGTCAGGCCACCGTCGCCATCCTGCGCGCCCAGGGGCGGGGTGGGCAGCTTCTGTTCAACGTCTCGAAACAGTCCGTGAACCCCGGCAAGAACTTCGGCGCCTACGGCCTGCCCAAGGCGACGACATTCTTCCTCGTGAAGCAGCTTGCGCTCGAGCTCGGCCCCGAGGGGATCCGTGCCAACGGCATCAATGCCGACCGCATCCGCTCGGGGCTTCTCGACGACGAATTCATCGCCCAGCGCGCCCGCGCGCGCGGGATCGATGAGGAAACCTACATGGCAGGCAATCTTCTGCGGCGCGAGGTCGAGGCGCGCCATGTGGCGGAGGGTTTCGTCGCCCTCGCCCTTGCCGAGAGAACCACGGCACATGTGCTGACGGTGGACGGAGGCAACATAGAGGCCAGCCTGCGTTAGACTCCGGGCCCATCGACCCGCGGCCATCGGCGCCGGAAAATGGAAACATCAGCCGCTTCAGCGCATCCAGAAACCGGCCTTGCGGATGCGGTTGCGCAGCATCTTCTCGTGCCGGGGCAGGGCGCTTCGGTCGAACAGGGCGCGCACCTTCCGGCCGCGGTTCTGGTAGATGAAGCGCTTCATGGGTTCGTACTGCTTGAGCACCTTCTTGAGGCGGTTGGGCGCGGCGACGCGCTCCAGCACCTCCACCACCCGGTCGCTTTCGCGGGCGTAAAGCAGGGGGAAGGCGCGGTAGTGGCAGGTGATCTCGCCGTCCAGCAGCCCTTCGGGGATGGTCCGCCGGCCGCCCCCGAAGGAGTGGATCACCAGCGGCAGGGCCACCTGATCCAGCCACGGGTCGAGGCTCTGGGCGGCCAGGGCCTCGCCGGGATTGCGGCGGATCTCCACCGCGTAGTCCAGGAAGCGCCGGCCGAAGGCGCGCGGGCAGCGGTAGAAGAACCAGCCGGCGTTGAAATAGAGGTAGCGGCGCCAGTATTCGTCGGGCTGGGACAGATCGAGGGAGCTTTCGTAATCCAGGCCGAAACGGTCGTAGAGGGATCTCCAGATCTCGCCATAGCCGGCCCGGTAGAGCTGCGGCTGCGGCCAGGTGCCCTCGACGCGCATCGAGGCGCAGGGGCGGTCGAAATCGAAGGGCACTTGCGAGACCGGCCCCAGCACCAGGGTGTCGGAATCGAAGAACACGAAGGGCTCGCCTTCGGGCAGGGACAGCAGCGCCTCGATCTTGTTGCCGTAGGGGTAGGACTGGCCGAAGTGGTTGTTGCGGAAGGGAATGATCTCGGCGCCGTATTCGCCGGTGAGCAGCTCTCGCACCGCATCGTTGCGGATCCGCGGGTCGCCCTCCCATTTCGGCCCCGGCTGCGGCTCGGCCACCAGAAGCCGGCCGGAAAAGCCCGGGTCCATGGCCCGCAGCGAGGCGGCGAACAGCAGCGCCTCGTACATCAGCCGCCCCTGCTGGGCGACGATGACGATGTTGAAAGCGGTAGATTTTCCGGCCCCTGCCGCCATGATGAAACCCGCCTGCCAGATCCGGAGGCAGTATAGGGGCATTCCCCGCTGCTCGAAAGCCGGGATTGGCGAGGCCCGGCCCGCGGGCGGGCGTGGCGCATTTCTCTCAACCGCCCGGGGCCTTGCGGATGGCCCGGCCTTCGCTGTCGAAGAAGTGCAGCGCTTCCGGCGGGAACTCCAGCCCGATCGTCTCGCCTGGCTTCAGCGCAGTGCTGCCGGCAACCCGCACCGTCAGTTTCCGATCGGTGCCGAAATCGACGATCAGGAAGGTATCGGAGCCCAGATATTCCACCACGTCCACCACGGCGTCTAAATTGCCCTGCCCGGCGGGGCGCACATGGATGTGCTCGGGCCGGATGCCCAGATGCACGCCCGGGCGGTCTCCGCCGTAGGGGCCGCCCCGGGCGCCCTCCATCCGGTAGAGCCCGTTCTCGGCACGGCAGGGCAGGACGTTCATCTTCG
>WFPZ01000161.1 GCA_015487335.1 Paracoccaceae bacterium | reverse complement strand
GCGGCGGCGGCAAGGTGATGGTGGACGAGGGGCTGATGGAGCGCTTCGGCATCCAGGAAGTCTACGGCATGCACAACATGCCCGGCCTGCCGGTGGGCCAGTTCGCGATCCGGCCGGGGCCGTTCTTCGCCGCCGCCGACCAGTTCGAGATCGAGGTCGAGGGCAAGGGCGGCCACGCCGCCAAGCCGCACGAGGCGGTGGACACCACGCTGGCGGCCAGCCACATCGTGGTGGCGCTGCAGTCGATCGCCAGCCGCAACGTGGACCCGCTGCACTCGGTGGTGGTCTCGGTGTGCACCTTCCGCACCGAGAGCGAGGCGCACAACGTGATCCCCCAGCACGTGCTGCTGCGCGGCACGGTGCGCAGCCACGACCCTCAGGTGCGCGACCTGGCCGAGGAGAAGGTGAAGCAGATCGCCACCGCCACCGCCCGGGCCTACGGGGCCGAGGCGCGGGTGAACTACGAGCGCGGCTATCCGGTGATGGTCAATGCGCAGGAGCAGACGACCTTTGCCGCCGAGGCCGCGAAGAAGGTCTCGGGTGCGCCGCCCGTCGAGGCGCCGCCGATCATGGGCGGCGAGGATTTCGCCTTCATGCTGGAGGCCCGGCCGGGGGCCTATATCCTGGTGGGCAATGGTGATACCCCGATGGTGCACCACCCGCAGTACGATTTCAACGACAACGCCATTCCCGCCGGCTGCAGCTTCTGGGCCGAGATCGTCGAACAGCGGATGCCGGCGGCCTGAACGGACCGGACGACCTGATGAAGCCCTTTCTTGTCCTGCAGCTGCGGCCCGAGACCGAGGCCGCCGACGACGAGTTCCGCGCCATCCTCGAGATGGGCGGGCTGGCCCCCGATCAGGTGCGGCGCATCCGCATGGATCGCGACGATCTGCCCGCCGATCTGGACCTGTCCGCCCATTCGGGGGTGATCGTCGGCGGCGGGCCGGGTTGCGTCTCCGATCCGCCCGAGGAAAAGACCCCGACCGAGGCGCGCATCGAGGAAATGGTCATGGGGCTGATGCCGCAGATCACCGCCCGCGACATCCCCTTCCTGGGGTGCTGCTACGGGATCGGGATCCTCGGTCACCACCTGGGCGCCGAGGTGAGCAAGGCGCGCTACGGCGAAAAGCCCGGCACCGCGCTGTGCCGGATCACCGAGGCCGGCCGGGGCGACCCTCTGCTGGAGGGGATGCCAGGGGTTTTCGAGGCCTTCGTGGGCCACAAGGAGGCCCTGCAGGAACTGCCCGCGGGCTGTGCGCATCTGCTGGTCTCCGACAGCTGCCCCTTCCAGATGATCCGCTACGGCCGCAACGTCTATGCCACCCAGTTTCACCCCGAGGCCGATGCGGCCAGCTTTGCCCTGCGCATCCGCATCTACCGCAACGAGGGCTATTTCCGCCCCGAAGAGGCCGAACGGCTGACCGAAATGTGCCATGCCGCCAACGTGCACGCGCCGGCGCGGCTGTTGCGCAATTTCGTCGCCCGTTACCGCCAGGACTGAAGGAGAACCGCCATGTGGGAAGAAAGATACAGCGCCTCGGAAGATTACCTCTTCGGCCGTGCCCCGGCGAAATTTCTCACCGAAAACCCCGGCTGGCTGAAGCCGGGGCTGGAGGCCCTCTCGGTGGCCGACGGCGAGGGGCGCAATTCCGTCTTCATGGCCGAGCGGGGCCTGCGGGTGAGCGCGTTCGATCTCTCTCCCACGGCGGTGGAACGGGCCCGCGCGCTGGCCGCCGAGCGCGGGGTGGAGGTGGAGTTCGCCGTCTCCGACTGGCAGGGCTGGGACTGGGAGAGCCGCCGCTTCGATCTGGTGGCGGGAATATTCATCCAGTTCTTCGGCCCCGAGGAGCGGCGCGGCCAGTTCGCCGATCTGAAGCGCGCGCTGCGCCCCGGCGGGGTGCTGATGCTGCACGGCTACCGCCCCGAGCAGATCGCGCTGGGCACCGGCGGGCCACCCTTTGCCGAGAACATGTACACCGAGGAACTGCTGCGCGAGGCCTTCGGCGACTGGCAGATCGAGCGTCTGGCCTCGTACGAGCGCGACGTGCAGGAAGGTCGGGGCCATTCGGGCAAGTCGGCGCTGATCGACCTGATCGTGCGCAAGCCGCAATAGCGCGCAGCATCCAACGGGGAACGCGTCTGCCGGAGGGGTTCGCTCTTCGGCGATGGGCGGCACTTCATGCCTCCGGCGGGGATATTTTCAAGGCATTGAAGGAGGGCGCGCGCGCCCTCAGCCGCCGGTGTGGCTCATGTGGCGCGAGACCTGGCCGTCGGGGCGCTGGCGCGAGTAGTCGAAATCGTGGCCTTTCGGCTTGCGGGAGATGGCGGCGCGGATGGCCTCGATCAGCGGGCCGTCGTCTTCGGGGTGGGCGCGCAGGGGGGCACGCAGATCGGCGCGGTCCTCCTGGCCGAGGCACATGTAGAGCTCGCCGGTGCAGGTCAGGCGCACCCGGTTGCAGCTTTCGCAGAAGTTGTGCGAAAGCGGCGTGATGAAGCCGATCTTCTGGCCGGTTTCCTCGAGCCGCACATAGCGGGCCGGCCCGCCGGTGCGTTCGGCCAGGTCGGTGAGCGTGTAGCGCTGGCCCAGCTGCGCGCGCAGCTCGGTCAGCGGCCAGTACTGGCCGACGCGATCGGTCCCGTCCATCTCGCCCATGGGCATGACCTCGATCCAGGTCAGGTCCATGTCGCGCTCGGCGCACCATTCGGTGAGGGTGAACAGCTCGTCCTCGTTGAAGCCCCGCAGCGCCACTGCGTTGATCTTCACCCGCAGTCCGGCGGCCTGCGCGGCCTCGATCCCGCGCAGCACCTGGGGCAGGCGGCCCCAGCGGGTAACGCGGGCGAATTTCTCTTCGTTCAGGGTATCGAGCGAAACATTGACCCGCCGGACGCCTGCGGCGAAGAGCTCATCGGCGAAGCGGTGCAGCTGCGAGCCGTTGGTGGTGAGCGTCAGTTCCTGCAGCGCACCGCTTTCGAGGTGCCGCGACATGGCCCGGAAGAACATCATGATGTTGCGCCGCACCAGAGGCTCGCCCCCGGTGATGCGCAGCTTCCGCACCCCCAGTCGGATGAAGGCGCTGCACATGCGGTCCAGCTCTTCCAGGGTGAGGATTTCCTTCTTGGGCAGGAATTCCATGTGTTCCGTCATGCAGTAGGTGCAGCGGAAATCGCAGCGGTCCGTCACCGAGACCCGCAGGTAGGTGACGGGGCGGGCGAACGGATCGATCAAGGGGGCGGCCTGTTCCATGGGGCGAGCCTAAGCCCGGCGGGGGCGTGCCGCAAGGGTTTCGATGGGCCCCGGGTGCGGTTGATTGACCGGGGCGGAGGCCATAAGCTTCGGGCATGAATGCGTATTTCAAGCCCGTCGCGGGCACCCTCCTGATGCTTGCCCTGGCGGGCTGTGTGGAGCGCAGGCCCGAGGTCCTGCGCCCCGGCTCTGCCGATCTGCGCCCCGCCCCGCGCCCCGGCGCTGCGCCGCCGCCCCCGCTGGAGGGGGCGCGCACCGTGGAAGAGTTCGACACCACCACCGGGGCCGAGCGCGCCGCGGCGCTTTCTGCCCCCCAGCCCGGCACCGAACGCAGGCTCGGCCGCACCATCGCCTCTCTGGGCGATCCGGCGCGCCCCGGCTTCTGGCTGCAGACGCCGCTGGTGAGCGCGCCGGCGAAGGGGCGGGTCGTCCATCCCGAGACCGGGGTGAGCGTGGCCGTGGATCTTCTGCCCGCGGAGGGCCCGGCCACGGCGGGCAGCCTGATTTCGCTGGCGGCCATGCGGCTGCTGGGCGTGCCACTGACGGGTCTTCCGGAGCTTGTCGTCCATGTCATCGAAGAGTGAACGCCGCCTGATCGCGCAGATCGGCGACTGGGCCGCCATGCGCGAGAATTTCCGCTGGCGGGTGCCTGAACGTTTCAACATCGCCGAGCGCTGCTGCGACAGCTGGGCCGAGAGCGACCCGCGCCGGGTGGCGATCATCCATGTGGGCGAGGATGGCGCGGTGCGGCCCTGGGATTACGGCCGCCTGAGGCTGGCCGCCGACGGGCTGGCCGCCAGCCTGCACGCGCGCGGGGTGCGCCGCGGCGACAGGGTGGCGGTGCTGCTGCCACAGTGCCCGGAGGTGATGATCGCCCATTTCGCCGCCTACAAGCTGGGGGCGGTCGTGCTGCCGCTGTTCACGCTGTTTGGCGAAGACGCGCTGCGCTACCGCCTGGAAGACAGCGGCGCGAAGGTGCTGATCACCGACGAGGCCAATCTCGACAAGGCGGTGGCGCTGATGTTCGACCTGCCTGCGCTGGAGCGGGTCTATTCCACCAGCCCGCGGGCGCAGTCGCCGGTGCTCAGCCTGTGGGGCGAGATCTCGCGCGCCAACGGGCCCTGGCAGACGGCCGATACCATGGCCGATGATCCGGCGGTGCTGATCTACACATCGGGCACCACCGGCCCGCCCAAGGGGGTGCTGCACGCCCACCGTTTCCTGCTGGGGCATCTGCCCTCCGTCGAGGCCCATCACGAAGGGTTCCCGCAACCCGGCGACAGGGGCTGGACGCCCGCCGACTGGGCCTGGATCGGCGGGCTGATGGACATGGCCATGCCCTGCCTCCATTTCGGCGTGCCGCTGGTCAGCCACCGGATGCGCAAGTTCGACCCCGACGCCGCCTTCGCGCTGATCAGGCGTTTCGAGCTGCGCAACCTGTTCCTGCCGCCCACGGCGCTGAAGATGATGCGCCAGGCGGTGGTGCCGGTGGGCGTGGGCATCCGCTCGATCTCCTCGGGCGGCGAGAGCCTGGGGGCGG
>WFPZ01000160.1 GCA_015487335.1 Paracoccaceae bacterium | reverse complement strand
GCCGACAAGGTGGTGAAGATGACCATCGCCAAGGCGCTCAAGGACAGCGTCAACGGCTGATCTTGTAAATCCCGGGAATTTCGGAAAGGGTCGCCGCCGGGCGGCCCTTTTTGCTGGAGTGAAGATGGACCTGCGCGCAATCGCCATGGGGCTGGCCTTTGCCCTGATGTGGTCGTCGGCATTCAGCTCGGCGCGGATCATCGTCGCCGATGCCCCACCGGTGAGTGCGCTGGCAATCCGCTTTGTCATCTCGGGCACCCTGGCGGTTCTGATCGCCGCCCGCATGGGCCAGAGCTGGCGCCTGACCCCGGCCCAGTGGCGCGCCACGGCGATCTTCGGCATCTGCCAGAACGCACTCTACCTGGGGCTCAACTTCGTGGCCATGCAGACGGTGGAGGCCTCGCTGGCTGCCATCATCGCCTCCAGCCTGCCGCTTCTCGTGGCCCTGGCAAGCTGGCTTCTGCTGGGAGAGCGCATCGCCCCCCTGGGCCTGGCCGGCCTGGTGGCGGGCATGGCCGGGGTGGTGCTGATCATGGGCACGCGGCTGACCGGCGGGGCCGACATCCAGGGCGTGGCGCTGGCCGCAGGCGGGGCGGTGGCGCTGACCTTCGCCACGCTGGCGGTGCGCGGCGCCACCTCGGGGGGCAACCTGCTGATGATCGTGGGGCTGCAGATGCTGGTGGGGGCGCTGGCGCTGGGCCTCTGGGCGCTGGCCTTCGAAAGCTGGCAGGTAAGCTGGAGCTGGCAGCTGATCGCCGCCTTCACCTATACGACGCTGGTGCCGGGGCTTCTGGCCACCTGGGTGTGGTTCGCGCTGGTGGGGCGCATCGGCGCGGTCCGGGCCGCCACCTTCCATTTCCTCAACCCGTTTCTCGGCGTGGCAATTGCCGCGCTGGTGCTGGGCGAGGCGCTGCGCCTGCTTGATCTGATCGGCGTCGTGGTGATTGCCGGCGGAATCCTGGCGGTGCAGCTTTCGCGCCGGCCCGGCTGAGCCCTCAGCCGATCCGTCCGCGCGGCCCCTCGCCCACCTGGGCGCGGTGCAGCAGCAGATGATCGAGGATCACGCAGGCCGCCATCGCCTCGCCCACCGGAACGGCGCGGATGCCGACACATGGGTCATGCCTGCCCTTCGTCACGATTTCGGTGTTTTCCCCCGATCTGGTGACTGTCTTGCGCGGCGTGAGAATGGAAGAGGTCGGCTTGACCGCGAAGCGCACCACGATGTCCTGCCCGGTCGAGATGCCGCCCAGAATTCCCCCGGCGTGGTTGGAGCCGAACTCCGGCCCGTTCGCGCCCATGCGGATCTCGTCGGCATTGGCCTCACCGGTCAGCCGCGCCGCGGCCATGCCCTCGCCGATCTCCACCCCCTTGACCGCATTGATGGACATCATCGCCGCCGCCAGATCAGCATCGAGCTTGCCATAGACCGGGGCGCCAAGCCCCGGCGGCGCGCCCGAGATCGTCACCTCCACCACCGCGCCCACCGAACTGCCGGCCTTGCGCAGCCCGTCCAGGTAGACGGCCCAGTCGGCGGCGGCGGCGGCGTCCGGCGCCCAGAACGGGTTGCGGGAGATCTCCTCCCAGTCGAACCGGGCGCGGTCAATCTCATGCGGTCCCATCTGCACCATGTAGCCGGTGATCTTCAGCCCCGGCACCAGTGCCTTGAGCACCTCGCGCGCCACGCCGCCGGCGGCCACCCGGCTGGCGGTTTCCCGCGCCGAAGAACGCCCGCCGCCGCGCGGATCCCGGATGCCGTATTTCAGCCAGTAGGTGATATCGGCATGGCCGGGGCGGAACTTCCCGGCGATGTCGCCGTAATCCTTCGAACGCTGGTCGGTGTTGCGGATCAGCAGCTGGATCGGGGTGCCGGTGGTCTGGCCTTCGTAGACCCCGGAAAGGATTTCCACCTCGTCGGCCTCGCGCCGCTGGGTGGTGTAGCGCGACTGCCCCGGCCTGCGCCGGTCGAGCCAGCGCTGAAGCATCGCCGCCTCCAGCGGCACCCCCGGCGGGCAGCCGTCTACCGTGGCGCCGATGGCGGGGCCGTGGCTTTCGCCCCAGGTGGTGATGCGAAACAGATGTCCGAAGGTGTTGAGGCTCATGGGCTTTGCTCCTGATCGGCTTCCGGTCTAGGCCATGGGCCGGAAAAGCTCAATGTTCGCAATGCAGGCCTTCGCCGGCCAGGCGCGTGGCGTGCGACAGGTTTCGCCTTGCACCTCCGGGGATTGCCCCTTAGACACGGCCCCACCTCGGGGTGCCCGCACAGGGCTGAGATGCTTCGCGCAAACCCGTTGAACCTGAACCGGTTAAGACCGGCGGAGGGAAGGTGAGACATCCTCTGACCGAACCCCGCCCGTCGTGCATGGAGGATGAGACATGAGATATCCGATCATCGCTGCGGGAATTCTGGCCATTGCTGGCGCCGTGCAGGCCCAGGAAAAGCCCGAGCTTACCGTCTATACCTATGACAGCTTCGTATCCGACTGGGGCCCCGGCCCGCAGGTGGAAAAGGCCTTCGAAGAGATCTGCGACTGCGACCTGAAATTCGTGGGCACCGGCGACGGGGCGGCGCTGCTGGCCCGGCTGCGGCTTGAGGGCGAGCGCACCAAAGCCGATGTGGTTCTGGGGCTCGACACCAACCTTACCGCAGCAGCGGCCGAGACGGGGCTGTTCGCCCCGCACGGGGTGGAGGCGGCCTTCGACCTGCCGATCGCGTGGGACGACCCGCTGTTCCTGCCCTACGACTGGGGCTATTTCGCCTTCGTCTACGACAAGACGAAAGTGCCCAACCCGCCCCGAAACTTTGCCGAGCTGATCGACTCCGACCTCTCGATCGTCATCCAGGATCCGCGCTCTTCCACGCCGGGGCTGGGGCTGCTTCTGTGGGTCAAGTCGGCATTCGGCGACCGGGCGGGCGAAATCTGGGAGGGCCTCAACCGCCGGGTGGTGACCGTCACCAAGGGCTGGTCCGAGGCCTACGGCATGTTCCTCGAGGGCGAGGCGGACATGGTGCTTTCCTACACCACCTCGCCGGCCTATCACCTGATCGCCGAGGGAGACGACACCAAGGCGGCGGCGGCCTTCGACGAGGGCCACTACATGCAGGTGGAGGTGGCCGGCAAGGTGGCGTCCACCGACCAGCCCGAGCTTGCCGACAAGTTCCTGCGCTTCATGGTCTCCGATGCCTTCCAGTCGATCATTCCGACCACCAACTGGATGTATCCGGCCGTGGTGCCCGCCTCGGGGCTGCCCGACGGTTTCGAGACCCTGATCCAGCCGGAAAAGGCCCTGCTCTACAGCCCCGAAGAGGCACAGCGCGTGCGTGATGCGGCGCTGAGCGAATGGCTGAGCGCGGCCGGAAACTGAACCTTGCCGTCGGGGCGGGCATCGCGGCGGCGGCCGTGGTGCTGGCCCTGACGCTGGGCACGCTGGGCGCTGTTGCCTGGCGGGCCGAATTCGCCGCCCGGCTCGGCCCGTCCGACTGGGCGGCGGTGCGTTTCACGCTGCTGCAGGCCACGCTCTCGGCCCTGATCAGCGTGGCGCTGGCCATCCCGGTGGCGCGCGCCCTGGCGCGGCGGCGCTTTGCCGGGCGGGGCGTGCTGATCACCCTGCTTGGCGCGCCCTTCATCCTGCCGGTCATCGTCGCGGTGCTGGGCCTTCTGGCGGTGTTCGGGCGGGCCGGGCTGCTCAGCCAGTTTCTCGGCTGGTTCGGCCTGCCGCCGGTGCAGATCTACGGGCTGCACGGGGTGGTGCTGGCGCATGTGTTCTTCAACCTGCCGCTGGCCACCCGCCTGCTGTTGCAGGGCTGGCTGGAGATCCCGGCCGAACGCTTCCGCCTGGCCGCCTCGCTGGGCTTTTCGGCCCGCGACGTGGGCCGCGAGCTGGAGCGCCCGATGCTGCGCGAGGTCTTGCCCGGGGCCTTCGTGGTGATCTTCGTGATCTGCACCACCAGTTTCGCGGTGGTGCTGGCGCTTGGCGGCGGGCCGCGCGCCACCACGGTGGAACTGGCCATCTACCAGGCCTTCCGCTTCGACTTCGACCTTGGCCGCGCGGCGCTGCTGGCGCTGGTGCAGTTCGCCATCGGCGCGGCGGTGGCGGGGCTGGCGCTGTGGGTTCAGGTGCCGCAGGCCACCGGTGGCGGGCTTGACAGGGTGGCCGAGCGCCCCGAGGCCGCCGGGCCGGGGCACCGCATCGCCGATGCCGCCTGGATCGGGCTGGCCGCCGCCTTCCTGCTGCTGCCGCTGGGCATGATCGTGCTGCGTGGCGCCCCGGCGCTGTTCAGCCTGCCGCCCGCCGTGCAGGCGGCGGCGCTGCGCTCCGTCATGGTGGCGCTTTCTTCGGCGGTGCTGGTTCTGGCGCTTGCCTTGCCGCTGGCCTTTGCCGTGTGGCACCTGCGCGGGCGGCGGCTGGCAGGCTGGCTGGAGGCGCTGGGCTATCTTTCGGTGGCCGCCTCGCCGCTGGTGATGGGCACGGGGCTGTTCATATTGCTCTATCCGGTTGCCGATCCGGTGGCGCTGGCGCTGCCGGTCACCGTGGTGGTCAATGCCGCGATGAGCCTGCCGTTCGCCCTGCGCGCCCTGGTGCCGGCGGTGGCCCGGGTGGAGAGGCGCTTCGGGCCTCTGGCCGACAGCCTGGGCATGCGCGGTCTGGCGCGGCTGCGGCATCTGCATTTGCCGCGCCTGCGCCGGCCGATCGGCTTTTCCGCAGGGCTTGCGGCGGCGCTGAGCATGGGCGATCTTGGCGTGATCGCGCTGTTTGCCGACCCCGAGCAGGCCACCTTGCCGCTGCAGCTTTATCGCCTGATGGCCGCCTACCGTATGGAGGATGCCGCCGGGGCCGGGCTTTTGCTGCTGATGCTGGCGGTTGCGCTGTTCTGGCTGTTCGACAGGGGAGGCCGGGTGAATGCTGACACTTGAAGGCCTGACCCTGCGGCAGGACAGTTTCGAGCTGCGCGCCGATTTCTCCGTCGAGACCGGCGCGATGGTGGCGGTGATCGGCCCTTCGGGGGCGGGCAAGTCGACCCTGCTGAGCGCCATTGCCGGGTTCATCCGCCCCAGCGCGGGGCGCGTGCTGTGGCAGGGGCGGGATCTGACCCCCCTGCCCCCCGGCGAGCGTCCGGTGACGAT
>WFPZ01000159.1 GCA_015487335.1 Paracoccaceae bacterium | reverse complement strand
GGCAGGCGGCGATGTTCGCCACCCTCGATTTCGCCCCCGACATGCTGCCCGCAGACCGCCCGCGCTACCTGATGGGGGTGGGCAAGCCCGATGACATCGTCGGCGCGGTGAAGCGCGGCGTGGACATGTTCGACTGCGTGCTGCCCACCCGCTCGGGGCGGACCGGCCAGGCCTTCACCCGCCGCGGGGTGGTCAACCTCAAGAACGCCCGCCACCGCGACGACCCGCGCCCGCTGGACGAAGAGTGCGCCTGCCCCGCCTGCCGCGGCTACTCGCGCGCCTATCTCCACCATGTGTTCCGGGCCGGAGAGATGATCTCGGGGATGCTGCTCAGCTGGCACAACCTTCAATATTATCAGGACTTGATGGCGGGCCTGCGCGAGGCCATATCCAGGGGGAGGTTGGCGGAATTCGAGGCCGCCTTTCACGCCGCGCGCGCGGAAGGGGACATCGAGCCGCTGTAAGGGGCGTTGCGGTCCGCAACGGGGAGCAGGTGGCGGAATTTTCTGAAATCCCGGCGCATGTTCGCCTTGCCGAGGCCCGAATCAGAGGGCAGACTGTAACCGGACCTGCAACAGGACATGGTTGAATGCAGGGGGCCGCACCCCCAGATGTGGAGGCCATGACCGGGGAAGGCCGTGGGGCTGCCGATGCCCGGGGCCGGTGCCTTCCCGCCAAGTGAGGACAGACATGAACGAGCAACAACAATCCTATCCGGTGCTGCCGCTGCGAGACATCGTGGTGTTCCCGCACATGATCGTGCCGCTCTTCGTGGGGCGCGAGAA
Source organism: Paracoccaceae bacterium (assembly GCA_015487335.1). Taxonomy (GTDB): domain Bacteria; phylum Pseudomonadota; class Alphaproteobacteria; order Rhodobacterales; family Rhodobacteraceae; genus S012-89. The sequence goes on along the minus strand of WFPZ01000159.1, from coordinate 14,463 downwards.
ATCGGTGAGGGCGCTGGAAGAGGTGATGCAGGAGGACAAGCAGATCCTGCTGTCCAGCCAGATCGACCCGAGCGCCGACGAGCCCGAGGTGGACGGAATCTACAAGGTCGGCGTGCTGGCCAACGTGCTGCAGCTGCTGAAGCTGCCCGACGGCACCGTCAAGGTGCTGGTCGAGGGCCGTTCGCGGGTGCGCATCACGGAATTCCTGCCCAACGAGGAATTCTTCGAGGCCCGCGTCGAGGTGCTGGCCGAGGAGCTGGGCGACAAGGCCACCGTCGAGGCGCTGGTGCGCTCGGTGAGCGAGGAATTCGAGCGCTACGCCAAGATCAAGAAGAACATTCCCGAAGAGGCCCTGGCGGCCGTCTCCGAGACGCGCCAGCCCGACAAGCTGGCCGATCTGGTGGCCGGCCATCTGGGCGTCGAGGTGAGCCAGAAGCAGGAGCTTCTGGAAACCCTTCTGATCGCCGAGCGGCTGGAAAAGGTCTACGGCCTGATGCAGGGCGAGATGTCGGTTCTGCAGGTCGAGAAGAAGATCAAGACCCGCGTGAAAAGCCAGATGGAGCGCACCCAGCGCGAATACTACCTGAATGAGCAGATGAAGGCCATTCAGAAGGAGCTGGGCGACGGCGAGGACGGCGCCAACGAGATTGCCGAGCTGGAAGAGCGGATCAAGAACACCAAGCTGTCGAAGGAGGCCCGCGAAAAGGCCGAGGCCGAGCTGAAGAAGCTCAAGTCGATGTCGCCGATGAGCGCCGAGGCCACCGTGGTGCGCAACTACCTCGACTGGCTGCTGGCCATTCCGTGGGGCGTGAAGTCGCGCGTCAAGAAGGACCTCGAGCGCGCCCAGAAGATTCTCGACGAGGATCACTACGGGCTGGAGAAGGTCAAGGAGCGGATCATCGAGTATCTCGCCGTGCAGCAGCGCTCGAAGAAGCTGAAGGGGCCGATCATGTGCCTCGTCGGCCCGCCGGGCGTGGGCAAGACCTCTCTGGGCAAGTCGGTGGCACGGGCCACCGGGCGCGAGTTCATCCGCATCAGCCTCGGCGGGGTGCGCGACGAGTCCGAGATCAGGGGCCACCGGCGCACCTATATCGGCTCGATGCCGGGCAAGATCATCCAGGCTCTGAAGAAGGCGAAAACCACCAACCCGCTGATCCTGCTCGACGAGATCGACAAGATGGGCCAGGACTTCCGCGGCGATCCGGCCTCGGCCATGCTCGAGGTGCTGGACCCGGAGCAGAACTCGACCTTCACCGACCACTACCTGGAGGTGGAGTATGACCTCTCGAACGTGATGTTCCTGACCACGGCCAACACCTACAACATGCCCGGGCCGCTTCTGGACCGGATGGAGATCATCCCGCTGGCCGGCTACACCGAGGACGAGAAGCGCGAGATCGCGCGCCAGCACCTGATCCCGAAGCAGGTGAAGAGCCATGGCCTCAAGAAGGGCGAGTTCGAGATCACCGACGAGGCGCTGATGGACATCATCCGCTACTACACCCGCGAGGCGGGGGTGCGGAACCTGGAGCGCGAGATCGCCAAGCTGGCCCGCAAGGCGGTGACGAAACTGGTGCGCAAGGAGGTTGAAAAGGTCGTTATAACCCCCGACAATCTCGAGGATTATCTCGGGGTGCGCAAGTTCCGCTACGGGCTGGCCGAGAAGGAGGACCAGATCGGTGTCGTCACCGGCCTGGCCTGGACGTCCGTCGGCGGCGATCTCCTGTCGATCGAGGCGCTGCGCCTGCCCGGCAAGGGCCGGATGAAGACCACCGGCAAGCTGGGCGACGTGATGAAGGAAAGCATCGATGCGGCGTCGAGCTTCGTGCGCTCGATCGCGCCGGAGATCGGCATCAAGCCGCCGCGGTTCGAGAAGATCGACATCCACGTCCACGTCCCCGAGGGCGCCACGCCCAAGGACGGCCCCAGCGCAGGCGTGGCGATGGTCACCTCGATCGTCTCGGTGCTCACCCAGATTCCGGTGCGCAAGGACATAGCCATGACCGGCGAGGTTACCCTGCGCGGCCATGTTCTGGCGATCGGCGGGCTGAAGGAAAAGCTGCTTGCCGCCCTGCGCGGCGGGATCAAGACGGTGATCATCCCGAAGGAGAACGAGAAGGACCTGGCCGAGATTCCCGACAACGTGAAGGACGGGCTGGAGATCATCCCCGTCGACAACGTCCGCGAAGTGCTCAAGATCGCGCTGGTGCGCGAGCCCGAGCCGATCGAATGGGACGAGGAGGCCGAGGAAGCGGCCCGTGCCAAGGCCGCCCTGGCCGAGCAGGACAACGCCGGCGCCAGGGCTCACTGAGCCACCGGGAAGAGAAGCACTTGCGGCGCGCCTTCGGGCGCGCCGTTTTCATTTGTGGAAAATCCGTGGGATTCCGGCTAATCTTTTCGCCATTGGAAACAGATCACAGGCGAGTACCCGGATGTCGAGCAAAACCACGGCGGCGAAGAAGCCGGCCGGCAAAACCACCGGCAAGGCCCGGGCGGCCTCCTCCGCGACCGGAAAGAGCGCCGCCAGGGGCGGTGCCACGGCAAAGGCCGCAGCGGCTCGAAAGCGGGCGGCAGCGGCGAAGAAGACCCCCGCCGGCAAGGCCGCCCCGGCGCCGGCCGAACCCGCCCTGAAACCCGTGCCCGGGTCATCCTCCGCGCCTGCCGCGCAGGACGCGCCCGGGATCACCCCGGTGCAGGTGATCCGGCGCAAGGAGATGGTGGAACGCATCGTCGCCCGTTCGGGCCTGAAGGCCAATGTGGTGAAATCGGTGCTGGATCCCCTCCTGCACGAGATGGGAGAGGCGCTTTCGCGCGGCGAGGTGCTGACATTGCAGCCCCTGGGCAAGCTGATGGTGAACCGCCGCAAGGAGGCCGCCAAGGGCGAGGTGCTGTTTTGCAAGCTGCGCCGCACGGTATCGGCAAAGAATGCGCCGCAGACACTTGCGAAGCCCGCCGAGTAGCGCTAGATAGCCCGCCGACGGGTGATTAGCTCAGTGGTAGAGCGCTTCGTTCACATCGAAGATGTCGGGGGTTCAAATCCCTCATCACCCACCAGAATTCCGGGGGGCGCGGGCCGTCAGGCCGCGCCCCTTTCCTTGCCGTTTGCCGGGTCTTCCGCCTGAACCGCCCTGTGCCTCGATGCGCGCCCTCGGGCGGCGGGGCTTGAACCGCGCCGCGCGCCGCGGTAAACGCCGGCCGGCGGGTGATTAGCTCAGTTGGTAGAGCGCTTCGTTTACACCGAAGATGTCGGGAGTTCGAGTCTCTCATCACCCACCATCCCCTTCTCCTGCTGCCGGAACCGCCCTCTCTTCGGCTCTCCACGCCCTTGAAACCGGCCTCTGCCGCCACGAAATCGGCATCGGGGCGGAATATGCTGCGACTAGCGCTTGACGCCTCGGCCAAGCGGCCATAGAACGCCCCACACGTTCGGGTCCAGCCCGGACGGGCAGTGAGCGGTTGTAGCTCAGTTGGTTAGAGTACCGGCCTGTCACGCCGGGGGTCGCGGGTTCGAGCCCCGTCAACCGCGCCACCACTGCCCGATCGAATGGCCCGAAAGGCTGCGCGGTTGTAGCTCAGTTGGTTAGAGTACCGGCCTGTCACGCCGGGGGTCGCGGGTTCGAGCCCCGTCAACCGCGCCAATCCTGCGTTTTTGAGATGGTTTGGCATTCGTCGGGTGTAAGCCGGTCGGGAGTGTTCCTGTTCTCTTCGTCAGGTTGCCTCGACGTTTCTCTCGTCTCTCGGAAGCCTCTCGCAGGATGCGCTTGAGCTTGGTGAAAACCTTTTCGATGGGGTTCAGGCCGGGGGCAGGCCGGAGCTGCAGGGCGGCAGGGAGAACAGATGCGCCCCGGCCCTGCGGGTGGCCTTTCGCGCAGCCTGGCCTTGTGGCAGCCGGGGGCCAACACCACGATATCGTCGTTGCCATCGCCTCAACAATCCTTCGGTGGACTTGATCGTGTCCCGACCCTGGGGCGTTCTGCGCCGGGCCGCTTTCCTCCGGGCGGAAATGCCCCTATCCTGAGCGGGTCACCATTCGGGGCCGAGGCAATGAAAGACACCGACGACATTCACCAGATGATGGCCGAGATCGGCCGCAGGGCGCGCGCGGCGGCCGCCGAGCTGGCGGTGGCCGATGCCGCCACCCGGCGTGCCGCGCTCGAGGCCGCGGCCGATGCGGTATGGGCGCGGCGTGCCGAGATCATCGAGGCCAACCGCCGCGACATGGACTTCGGGCGCGAAAAGGGCCTGACCAGCGCCATGATGGACAGGCTGATGCTGGACGAGAGGCGCATCGAGGGCATCACCTCGGGCCTGCGCGCCGTGGCCGCCCAGGACGATCCGGTCGGCCAGGTGCTGAAGGAATGGGACATGCCCTCGGGGCTGCATATCCGCCGGGTGCGCACGCCGCTCGGGGTGATCGGGGTGATCTACGAAAGCCGCCCCAATGTTACCGCCGATGCCGGGGCGCTGTGCCTGAAGGCGGGCAACGCGGTGATCCTGCGCGGCGGTTCGGAGAGCTTCCACTCCTCCGGGGAGATTCATGCCTGCCTGGTGGAGGGCCTGCGCGCCGCCGGCCTGCCCGAGGCGGCCATCCAGCGGGTGCCCACCCGCGACCGCGCCGCGGTGCAGGAAATGCTGACCATGACCGAATCGATCGACGTGATCGTGCCGCGCGGCGGCAAGAGCCTCGTCGGCCTCGTGCAGCGGGAGGCGCGGGTGCCGGTATTCGCCCATCTCGAAGGGATCGTGCACATCTACATCGACCGCGCGGCGGATGCGGCCAGGACGCTGGACGTGGTGCTCAACGCCAAGACCCGCCGCCCCGGCATCTGCGGCGCCGTCGAATGCCTGCTGATCCACGACGAGCGGGCCGACAGCCTGGGCCGCGAGGTGATCGAGGCGCTGCTTGCGGCCGGGGTGAAGGTGCATGCCGGCGAGGGGCTGCAGTTTCCGGGCACGGTGCCCGCCACCGAGGCCGACTGGGGGCGCGAATACCTCGACATGGAGATCGCCGCGAGGCGGGTTGCCAGCCTCGACGAGGCGATCGACCACATCCGCCGCTACGGCTCTTCCCACACCGATGCCATCATGACCGAAGACGATGCCGCCGCGGCGCGCTTCTTCGAGCGGCTCGACAGCGCCATCCTCATGCGCAACGCCTCGACCCAGTTTGCCGATGGCGGCGAGTTCGGGATGGGGGCGGAGATCGGGATCGCCACCGGCAAGATGCATGCCCGCGGGCCGATCGGGGCCGAGCAGCTGACCAGCTTCAAGTATCTGGTGGAAGGCAACGGCACCACGAGGCCCTGACGGCCCGTGCAGGGCGCGGGCTGCCCGCTGCGCCGGGCTGTTCGGGGGAGGACGACTCGGGGCTCAGAAGCTGACCCGCGCCGAGGTCTCGCCGCGCTCGACGGCCAGCCGGCGGCCCAGGGCGCGGGCCGCCAGCGGGGCGAGGGCGAAATGGACCTGGGCTGCGTCCAGTTCTGTCTCCTGCGCCGGGTCTTCAAGCGCCTGCCACAGCGGCGGGTCGATCTTCATCCGCTCCGCCTCGCCGGCAAGGGCCCAGTTGCCGCCCGATTCGCGGATGGTCAGCCGCCCGCCCCAGGGCATGGCGCTCTCGAAGCACTGGATCAGCAGGAAGGCCAGTTTCACGAAGGCGCGGGGCTGGTCGCCGGCGGGCTGCCAGTCGATGGTCAGCCGCCCGCCGGGGGAAAGCGCGCCGAGGATCGAGACGATCTCGGGCCGGCCGATGCGCTGGCCCGCACCGGCCGAGCCGAAGGCGATGCGGAAGAAGCGGATGCGCGCGGTGGCGCTGGCGACGCTCTCGGAAATCAGGCTCATCTCGGGCCCGGGCGCGGCGCCGGACATCGACAACAGTTCGACCCCGTTGCTGATCGCGCCCAAAGGGCTGATAAGATCATGGCAGATGCGCGAGCCGATGAGATCCGTCAGGTCATGGCGTCTTGCGGTCATGGCGTGGCTTTCGTCAGGAGAGGGCGATGGAAAACGTGAACGAGATGCTCGAGCCGGGCATGGTGGTGCGAAACCCGGCCTGCCCCGGCTGGGGGCGGGGGCAGGTGCAGTCCAACATCGACGGCCGGCTGACGGTGATGTTCGAACATGCGGGAAAGGTGGTGCTTGACGGGCGGCGCGTGGCGCTGGAACTGGTGGTGGACAAGTGAGCTCCTCTTCCGGTCTAACGAAAACGTTACAGCACAACCCAAGGTCGTGTCAAACCCGGCTGCCTCGCGCAATCTGTTGCATTGGGCCGGCTGGGCCTCTACATAGCGCGCCACTGCCAACGGTTGCGGGCATGAAGGCCGGATGACTTCTTCGGAATCGCGATTCGAACTGCGCCTGGCCCGCGACGAGCGGGACCTGACCGCCGCGCAGCGCCTGCGCTACCGGGTGTTCGTCGAGGAGCTGGGCGGCGACGGGCCTCTGGTGGACCATGAGGCGCGGCTGGAGCGCGACGAGTTCGACCCCTTTTTCGACCACCTGCTGCTGGTGGACCCCGCGCGCGACGCCGCGGCGCTGGATCATGTGATCGGCGTCTACCGGATGCTCACCGACGAGGCGGCGGCGCGCTGCGGCGGGTTCTACTCGGAGACCGAGTACGACCTGGAGCCGCTCAAGCGCAGCGGGCGGCGGCTGGTGGAGCTGGGGCGCTCCTGCGTGCACCCCGACTATCGCGGCGGCACGGCCATGTATCAGCTGTGGATGGGGCTGGCCGAGTACGTGCTGGCGCGCGACATCGAGATCCTGTTCGGGGTGGCGAGCTTTCACGGCACCGACGTGGCCGCCATCGCCGAGCCGCTGGCCTATCTGCACCACAACCACCTCGCCCCCGAAGAGCTGCGGGTGCGGGTGCGCGCGGCGCATTTCCAGCCCATGGATCTGATCCCGCCCGCGGCCATCGACCGGCCCCGCGCGATGCGCGCCACGCCGGCGCTGATCAAGGCCTATCTGCGGCTGGGCGGGGTGGTGGGTGAGGGGGCCTTCGTCGACCACGCCTTCAACACCATCGACGTGTGCATGATCATGGACACCGCGCGGATGACGGCCCGCCAGCGGGAACGTTTCACGAAGGAGCGCGCGTGATGGCGGTGCGCTGGGATCCCGGGCTGGAGCCCGCGCCGGTGCCGATCGGCCCGGCGGGCTGGCTGCGGGCGGCACTGCGCGGCAGTGCCCTGGTGGCGGTCACCTTCGGCGGGCTGGGGCTGTTGCTTGCGCTGCGGCTGGTGGAGCGTCCGCTGTGGGGGGCGCACCGGCCCTGGACGCCGCATATCACCCAGGCGGTCTGCCGGCTGGCATTCGTCATTCTGGGGATCAGGCGCAAGGTGCGGGGCCGCCAGATGCGCCAGCACGGGGCGGTGGTTTCCAACCATGCGTCATGGCTGGACATCTTCGCGCTCAACGCCGGCATGAGGGTGTATTTCGTCTCCAAGTCCGAGGTCGCCTCATGGCCGGCCATCGGCTGGCTGGCGCGGGCCACCGGGACGGTGTTCATCAACCGCCGCGCCAGCGAGGCGCTCAGGCAGCGCCAGGCCTTCGCACGGCGGCTTCGGGCGGGGCACAAGCTGTTGTTCTTTCCGGAAGGAACCTCGACCGACGGGCTGAGGATTCTTCCTTTCAAGTCAACCCTTTTCGCGGCGTTCTTCGAGGACGGCCTGCGCGAGGAGACGTGGATCCAGCCGGTGACGGTGATCTACCGCGCCCCGCCCGGGGCCGACCCGCGCTTCTACGGCTGGTGGGGAGAAATGGCCTTCGGCCCGCATCTGCTGCAGGTGCTGGCCGCGCCCCGCCAGGGCACGGCCGAGATCGTCTGCCACGCGCCGCTGCGGGTGGCCGATTTCCCCGACCGCAAGGCGTTGGCCCGGGCCTGCGAACAGGCGGTGCGCGCGGGCTTCCCGCCCGAGCTGGAAAGGGCCGGCGAGGCGCTTTCTCAGCCCATGGCCGAGATCAGCGCGCCAAGGGCCTGAACGGGGTCCTCCCGGTCCCAGATTTCCGGGCCTATGCCGAAGAAATCCGTGACAGGCCAGAGTTTTGCGACCAGTTCTTCACTCAGCCCGCCTTCGGCAACCACCGGCACCTCGATCATCTCCGACCACCAGGCGAACAGATCGGCCCCGGCGATCCGCCCGTCTCCCAGCGCCGTCTGCCCGACCGGGCCGAAGCTGATGTAATCGGCCCCCGCTTCGCCGGCGTTCATGCCGTCATGTTTGGAATTGCTGCACCAGGCGCCGACGATGGCATCCTTGCCCAGCGCCTTGCGCACCCGCCGCACCGAGCGCGCCCCGTCGGTCAGGTGCACCCCGTCAAGCCCCAGCCGCTCGGCCAGCATCACGTGCTCTTCGATCACCAGGGCGATGTCGCGGGCATGGGTGATTTCGCGCAAGGCATCGGCGGCGCGGGCGATGCGGTCCTCGTCGCGGCTGGAGAGCGCCAGGCGCACGCAGGCAACCTCGGTGCTGTCGAGCACCCGCGCCAGCGTCTCGGGAAAGGCGGAAAGTTCGAATTCCGGCGGCGAGATCAGGTAGATCTGAGGGCGTTCGGTTTCTGTCATGGTCCCGGGCTCCGGTTGCGGTTTTTTGCCCTATAGACCGGAACGCGCTGCTTGGCCACTTCAACGGCGCGGCGCTTGCCACGGGGCGGGCGGGGGCCTATCACGCGCCGGATCGGTATCGGAGGGGACAATGGCTCGCGAACTCGTGCAACCGGCCTTCGTGCTGGTGCGCCCGCAGATGGGCGAGAACATCGGCGCCGCCGCGCGCGCGATGTGGAATTTCGGGCTTGAGCGGATGCGCGTGGTCTCTCCCCGCGACGGCTGGCCCAATTCCAAGGCGGTGGCCATGGCCTCGGGCGCGGGGCGGCTGCTTGATGAGGCGGGGCTCTTCGCCACCACCGCCGAGGCGGTCGCCGACTGCACCCATGTCTTTGCCACCACCGCCCGCGGGCGCGGCCTCACCAAGCCGGTGATGACGCCCGAGCGCGCCATGGCCGCCGCCCGCGAGATGATCGCGGCGGGCGAGCGGGTGGCGGTTCTGTTCGGCCCCGAACGCGCGGGGCTGGAAAACGCCGATGTGGCGCTGGCTTCCACCATCGTCTCGGTGCCGGTCAACCCGGCCTTCCCCAGCCTCAACCTGGCGCAATGCGTGCTGCTGACCGCCTACGAGTGGCACCGCGGGCAGGCCGATGTTCCGCCCGAGCGGATGGAGCTGGCGCGCACCGAACTGGCCACCCGGCTGGAGGTGGAAAAGCTGGGCGACCATTACGAGGAGCGGCTGGAGGAGGCGGGCTTCTTCTTTCCGCCGGCCAAGGCGCCGGGGATGAAGCTGAACCTGCGCAACCTGTGGTCGCGGATGCCGCTGACGCGGGCCGACGTGCAGCTTCTGCACGGGATCATGCGCCAGATGGTGCGCTGGAAGGAACGCGGGGAGTGACTTGCGGCCGCCGGGGCAGGGGCCTACTCTCCGGCGAAACCGGGAACGGGGGATGAGATGAGCCGAAAACGCGCGATCTTCGAAGAGGTGCAGACCGACAGCCGGCAGGAGGCTGCCGCCCCGCAGCCCGGCCTCATCGACCGCAGGCCGAAGGGTGCGCGCCGCGCGGTGCGGGCCTGGCTGATGGTGCTCTTCGTCATGGTCATGGCCATCGTCGCGGTGGGAGGGCTGACGCGGCTTACCGATTCGGGCTTGTCGATCGTGGAGTGGAAGCCGCTTTCGGGTGCGATCCCGCCGCTGAACGACGCCGACTGGCAGGCCGAATTCGAGGCCTACAAGGCGATCCCCGAATATCAGCTGCAGAACAGGGGCATGAGCCTGTCGGAATTCAAGTCGATCTTCTGGTGGGAATGGGGCCACCGGCAGCTGGCGCGCTCCATCGGGCTGGTCTGGGCGATCGGCTTCTTCTGGTTCCTGCTGCGCGGCCGGATCCCCCGCGGCTGGGCGCCGCGCTTGCTGGGGGTGGGCGTGCTGATCGGCCTGCAGGGCGCGGTGGGCTGGTGGATGGTCTCCTCGGGCCTGGGCGGCGAGATGCTGGATGTGGCCAGCTACCGGCTGGCGGTCCATCTCGGGCTGGCCTTCGTCATCCTCGGCCTCATCGCCTGGATGGTCTTCACCCTGGGCCGCAGCGAGGCCGAGCTGCTGCAGGCCCGGCGCGCGCGCGAGCCGCGGCTGGTGCGGCTGAGCGGCTGGATGCTGGGGCTTCTGTTCATCCAGATCCTGCTGGGGGCGCTGGTGGCCGGCATCGACGCGGGCCGCGGCTACACCGACTGGCCGCTGATGGCCGGGCAGTTCTTCCCGCCCGACGCCTTCGACCTCAAGCCCCTGTGGCGCAACTTCTTCGAGGATGACGGGCTGGTGCAGTTCATCCACCGCATGTGGGGCTATCTGGTGTTCTTCTTCGGGCTGTGGCTGTGGCGGGTCAGCCGGGCCAGCGGGAACACGGGGCTGCGCCGCGCCTTCGACTGGATGGCGGTGATGCTGTTCGGCCAGCTGGTGCTGGGCATCGGCACGGTGCTTTATGCGGCGCCGTGGCAGCTTGCCATCGTGCACCAGTTCGGCGCGGTGATCCTGTGGGTGCTGGTGCTGCGCGCCCGGTTCCTCTCGATCCATCCGCCGGCGCAATCCCTGCGGGGGGCGGCGGCATGAGCGGCACGAATGTCTATGACGAGCTGATGGCCTTCCAGCGCGACACGGAGGCGCTGGCGCAGGTGGCCGGGCGGCTGGGCTGGGACCAGGAAACCGTGATGCCGCGCGGCGCGGCCCCGCAGAGAAGCGAGGAGATCGGCGCCATGGAGGCGGTGCTGCACGCCCGGCGCACCGATCCGCGCATCGGCGAGTGGCTTGAGAAGATCGACCCCGAGAGCCTCGACGAGGCAGGCCGCGCCAACCTGCGCCTGATCCGCCGCAGCTACCGGCGCCATACCAGGGTGCCGGGGGCGCTGGCCGCCGAGATCGCCCGCGTCACCTCGCTGGCCCAGGGCATCTGGGCGCAGGCCCGCGCGGCCGAGGATTTCTCCGTCTTCGCCCCCATTCTCGAGCAGGTGGTGGCGCTCAAGCGCGAAGAGGCGGCGGCGCTGGCCGACGGCGGCGATCTTTACGATGCGCTGCTCGACGACTACGAGCCGGGCATGACGGCGGCCGAACTGGAGCGGATGTTCGCCGCCCTGCGCCCGCGGCTGGTGGCGCTGCGCGAGCGCCTGCTGGGGGCGGCGCGCCAGCCCGCGCCGCTTTGCGGCGAATTCGCCGAAGAAAAGCAGATGGCGCTCTCGCGGGAACTGGCCCGCGCCTTCGGCTACGATTTCGACCACGGCCGCATCGACAAGGCGGTGCACCCGTTCTCCTCGGGCTCGGGGCTGGATGTGCGCATCACCACCCGCACCGCGCCTCGCGACCCTTTCAACTGCATCTACTCCACCATCCACGAAGTGGGCCACGCCGCCTACGAACAGAACATCGACCGCGCCTTCCTGCTCAGCCCGCTGGGGCAGGGGGTCTCGATGGGGGTGCATGAAAGCCAGAGCCGGATCTATGAAAACCAGATCGGCCGGTCGCGCCCCTTCACCGCCTTCCTGTTCGCCCGCATGCGCGACACCTTCGGCGATTTCGGCGTGCCCGACGCCGAGGCCTTCTTCGGCACCGTGAACCGGGTGCATCCGGGTTTCATCCGCACCGAGGCCGACGAGGTGCACTACAACCTGCACATCCTGATGCGCTTCGATCTGGAGCGCGCCCTGATCTCGGGCGATCTGCCGGTGGCTGACCTGCCCGGCGCCTGGAACGACCGCTTCGCCGCCGATTTCGGGATGACCGTCGACAGGCCCTCCAACGGTTGCCTGCAGGACGTGCACTGGTCGGTGGGGCTGTTCGGCTATTTCCCGACCTACACGCTGGGCAATGTCTACGCCGGCTGCCTGTACAAGGCGATGCGCGAGGCGGTTGCCGACCTCGATGCGCAGCTTGTGCGCGGCGACACCACGGCCGCCACCGGCTGGCTGCGCGAGCGTCTGCAGCGCCACGGCGGGCTGCGCGAGCCGCGAGAAACGGTGGCCCATGCCTGCGGCTTCGCCCCGTCGGAAGGCCCGCTTCTCGACTACCTGGAAGAGAAGTTCACCGCCATCTACGGGCTCTGACGGCCGGCCGCCTGCTGCGGCCGCCTCTTCAACGTCTTTCAAATATCCCCGCCGGAGGCGAAATCCGCAGCTGTCAGGAAATGCCTCCGGCGGGGATATTTTTCAGGCATTGAAGGGGCCGGTCACTGCGTCCACCGGGGGGGGCGCTTTTCGAGGAAGGCGGCGATGCCTTCCTCGGTGTCGCGGTCGAGCATGTTCTCCACCATCACCTGCCCGGTGAAGGCATAGGCCTGGTCGAGCGGCATCTGGATCTGTTCGTAGAAGGCGCGTTTGCCGATGCGGACCGCCCGGCCCAGCTTGCCGGCCACCTGTTCGGCCAGGGCGCGGGTTTCGGCGGCCAGATCCTCCGCCGGCACCACCCGGTTGATCAGCCCCAGTTCGCGGGCCCGGGTGGCCTCGATGAACTCGCCGGTGGTCAGCATCTCGAAGGCGGCCTTGCGCGGGATGTTGCGGCTGAGCGCCACCATCGGCGTGGAGCAGAACAGCCCGATGTTCACCCCGTTGACGCCGAAGCGCGTGCCCTCGGCGGCCACCGCCATGTCGCAGCTGGCCACCAGCTGGCAGCCGGCGGCGGTGGCGATGCCGTGCACCTGGGCGATCACCGGCTGGGGCAGGCGAGGGATCATCTGCATCACCTCCGAGCAGCGCGAGAACAGATCGGCGAAATAGGCCGCCCCGCCGTCCTCGGCCTGGCGCCCGGCGGTCATCTCCTTCAGGTCGTGCCCGGCGCAGAACGCCTTGCCCGCGCCAGAGAGCACCACCACGCGGATGGCGCTGTCTTCCATCAGCCGGGTGAATTCCTCGCGCAGGGCCGCCAGCATGGCGTCCGACAGCGCGTTCAGTCGCTCGGGCGCGTTCATCGTCAGATGCGCCACCGCGCCGGTATCGTGACGTTCCAGAATTGACATCTTGCCTCCATCTGCGGTTTGCAGCCAAGTTTAGGGCGCCGGCAGAAGGGGGGAAAGCCATGAAGCTGAAAATGTCGCGCGACGAGCTCGAGCGCTTCCTGCACGAGCATTTTCCGCAGGTCGGCGGGGATTTCACCGTTATCGAGGTCGTGCCGCGCGAGATCGCCGTGCGCATGAAGGTGGACCACCGCAACCTGCGCCCGGGCAACACCGTCTCGGGGCCGAGCATGTTCGCGCTGGCCGACGTGACCATGTACCTGGCGGTTCTGTCCCTGATCGGGCCCGAGGCGCTGGCGGTCACCACCAGCTGCGCCATCGACTTCATGCGCAAGCCCGCCGCCGGGCGCGACCTGATCGCCCGGGGGCGGGTGCTCAAGCTGGGCCGGGCGCTGGCGGTGGGGGATGTGCTGGTGTATTCGAACGGCGCGGAAGAGCCCGTGGCGCGTGCCGGTATCACCTATTCGATACCGCCCGCTCGCCAGATAACCGAAGCGTGAGGCGCGCGCGGGTTGTTTTGTGGCCGGGGCGCGTTAAATCGGCAGAAAGTTTTCACCGGCGAAAGGAATGAAGCACCGATGGAACTCCGCCTGTCGCGCCTGAACGACTGGAAATATCGTCATCTGGGGGCACTGGCCCTGACGGCGGCCCTGGTGTGGGCCTTCGGGATGCTGCGGCCGGACTGGTCGCCCATGCATCGCTGGAACCGGGCCTTCGGAGATGCCTCGGTGGTGGTGATCGCGCTGGTGATGCTGATCGGGCCGATGTCGCGCCTCTGGCGCAGGTGGGCGCGGCTGTTGCCCTGGCGGCGCGAGCTGGGGGTGTGGGGCTTTCTCGCCGGACTGACCCATGCGGGGTTCATCCTGTTCGGCTGGGTGCGGCTGGAGTGGCCGCGGCTGTTCGGCTTCGAGTTCCACCCCGGCCTGGGCCAGTACGTGATGTTCGACAAGGGCTTCGGGCTGGGCAATGTCATCGGCATCCTGGCGCTGGTCTACGGGCTGGTGCTGTCGCTGACCTCCAACGACCTTTCCCAGCGGCTGATGGGGATGTCGGTGTGGAAGTACCTGCAGCAGGGGGCCTATATCCTGTGGGCGCTGATCGTCGCCCATACCGCCTATTTCCTGTTCATGCATTTTCTCGACTTCCACCGCCAGACGCCCGAGCCCAACGTCCTGCGCTGGCCCTTCGTCATCCTGGTGGCCACGGTGCTTGCGGTGCAGACGGCCGCTTCGGTGCGTACCTGGCGGCTGCAGCGCGCGTCCTCGCGCGCGCGAGGGGCGCAAAGGGGCGATCTTGTGGGGTAAAATGATACCTTATTTACAGGTCGCTGAAGACAAAGAGAAAAACGAGGTGATATGCGCTTGACTGGCGGCGTGGGATGGGTAAAACACGCCAATCCGAATTCCCATCTCAGGGGTGAGACAT
>WFPZ01000158.1 GCA_015487335.1 Paracoccaceae bacterium | reverse complement strand
TTCCGCTTCTACACCCGCACCAAGACGGTGACCTCGCGCTGGCCGTCGGGGCTCAAGGAAGGCGGCGAGTTCCACTTCAAGGCCATGGACTGACACTCCCGGGCGGCTTCCCGCCATGGACGGGCGTCACACGCAGTCGTGAAAGGCTGCAAGTGGCGCCCGTCTTGATTCGCCCCCTCGTGCCCAACATCTTTTTCCCACTCAACAGATGGAGGAAAAGATGCGCGCGAACATCGACAGACGCAGACTTCTGGCCGCCGGCGCTGCCGGCGCGGCGCTCGCCGCCCTGCCCGTGAGGGCCCAGCAGGGCGGGCAGCTGCACGAGGTCGAAATCAAGGGCTTCAAGTTCCGTCCCGCAAGGCTGGAGGTGCGCCCGGGCGACACCATCCGCTGGACGAACCGCGACCGCGCCCCCCACGACGCCACCGCAACCGATGGCAGCTGGCGGACGGTCACCCTGCGCAAGGGGGATTCGGCCGAAGTGACCGTGAGCGCGGGCATGAGCACCGATTACATCTGCTCGATCCACCCCTACATGAAGGCCTCGCTGACCATCGTCAGCGGCTGAGGCAGGCACCGCTTGCCGAACCGGCCGTGCTCTGCTTTGCTGCGGCTGACGCAAGGCAGAGCACACCATGGCCAACACTCCCCCTTCCTTCACCATCGGCATCGAGGAGGAATATCTTCTCGTCGATACAGAAACTCTCGATCTGGCCCAGGCCCCCGAAGGGCTGATGGCCGCCTGCCGGGCCGATCTCGAGGGCCAGGTGAGCCCCGAATTCCTGCAATGCCAGATCGAGGTGGGCACCGGGGTGTGCACCACCATCGCCGAGGCCCGCGAGGACCTGCGCCGCCTGCGCGCCACCGTGGCCCGCCACGCCGCCGCATACGGGCTGGCCCCGATCGCCGCCTCCTGCCACCCCTTCGCCCGCTGGAAGCGCCAGCACCACACCGACAAGGCCCGCTACAACGCCCTGCGCCGCGATCTGGCCGGGGTGGCCCGGCGGATGCTGATCTGCGGCATGCACGTGCATGTGGGCATCGACGAGAAGGAGCGGCGCATCGACCTGATGAACCAGCTGACCTATTTCCTGCCGCATCTGCTGGCGATGTCCACCTCCTCTCCCTTCTGGCAGGGCGACGACACGGGGCTGAACTCCTACCGGCTGACAGTGTTCGACAACCTGCCGCGCACCGGCCTGCCGCCGCGGCTGGAGAGCTGGGCCAGCTACGAGCGTTCGGTGGAGGTGCTGGTGAATCTGGGGCTGATCGAGGACAGCTCCAAGATCTGGTGGGATCTGCGCCCCTCGGCGCGCTTTCCCACCATCGAAACCCGCATCTTCGACGTCTCGCCCCGGCTTGAAACCACCCTCACCCTGGCGGCGCTGACCCAGTGCATCGTCCGCATGCTCTGGCGGCTGTCGCTGAAGAACCAGCGCTGGCGGCTTTACGAGACCTTCCTGGTGGCCGAGAACCGCTGGCGGGCACAGCGCTACGGCATGTCCGAGGGGCTGATCGACTTCGGCAGCCGCGAGATCGTGCCCTTCCCGCAGCTGGTGGAAGAGCTGCTGGAGCTGATCGCCGAGGATGCCGAGGCGCTGGGCTGCGTGGCGGAGGTGGAAAACGCCCGCCGCATTGCCCGCGGGGGCACCAGCGCCGACCGGCAGCGCCGGGTCCATGCCGATGCGGTGGCCGCCGGGCACTCCCACGACGAGGCCCTCCAGGCGGTGGTGCGCCACCTGCTGGAAGGCTTCCACGAAGACCTGTAGCCCTGCCCGGCCGCCTGGCGCCGGCTCTCCCCTCCCCCGCCTTCCTGCCGCCACAGGCCGCTTGAAAAAGGCGCGCCCAGGGCGCAAAATGAACAGACGTTCAATTCATCGGGAGGATCGGCCGTGGATTTCGCGCTGACAGAGGAACAGGTGGCCATCTACGACATGGCCCGCGCCTTCGGCGAAGAGCATATCGCCCCCCATGCCCGCGAATGGGAAGCCGCCGGCACCATCCCCAAGGCACTCTGGCCGCAGGTG
This sequence comes from Paracoccaceae bacterium, assembly GCA_015487335.1. GTDB lineage: Bacteria > Pseudomonadota > Alphaproteobacteria > Rhodobacterales > Rhodobacteraceae > S012-89. The sequence goes on along the minus strand of WFPZ01000158.1, from coordinate 1,559 downwards.
GGGGAACTGGGCTTCGGCGGGCTCTACGTATCGGAGGAAAGCGGCGGCACCGGGCTGAGCCGGCTCGATTCCACCCTCGTCTTCGAGGCGCTTTCGCGCAGCTGCGTCTCGGTGGCGGCCTTCCTGTCCATCCACAACATGTGCCTGGGGATGATCGACAGGTTCGCCAGCCCCGAGATGAAGGCCCGGCTGCTGCCCGATGCCATCGCCATGCGCAAGATCTACTCCTACTGCCTCACCGAGCCCGGCTCGGGCTCGGACGCGGCGGCACTGAAGACCCGGGCGGTGAAGAGCGACCAGGGCTACAGCCTCACCGGCACCAAGGCCTTCATTTCGGGCGGCGGCTATTCCGATGTCTATGTGGTGATGGCGCGCACCGGCGGCGACGGCCCGCGCGGCATCTCGGCCTTCGTGGTGGAAGACGGCAGCGAGGGGCTCTCCTTCGGGGCACTGGAACAGAAGATGGGCTGGAAGAGCCAGGAAACCCGGCAGGTCCAGTTCGATGACTGCAAGATCCCTGCCTCGAACCTGCTGGGCGAAGAAGGCAAGGGGTTCAAGTACGCGATGGCCGGGCTGGACGGCGGGCGGCTGAACATCTCGGCCTGCGCGCTGGGCGGGGCGCAGGCGGCCTTCGAGGCGACGCTGCGCTACATGGGAGAGCGCCGCGCCTTCGGCCGGACGCTTGACCAGTTCCAGGCGCTGCAGTTCCGCCTCGCCGACATGGAGAGCGAACTGCAGGCGGCGCGCACCTTCCTGCGCCAGGCGGCATGGAAGCTGGACCAGGGCGCGCCGGACGCCACGAAATTCTGCGCCATGGCCAAGCGGGTGGTGACAGAGACCGCCAGCAAGGTCGCCAACCAGTGCCTGCAGCTGCACGGCGGCTACGGCTATCTGGCCGATTACGGGATCGAGAAGATCGTGCGCGACATTCGCGTGACGGAAATTCTCGAAGGCACCAACGAGATCATGCGCGTGATCGTGGCGCGCAGCCTGCTGGCCGAAAGGGGATAGCGGCATGGGGAAAACCAGCAGAAGGGATGCGCACGCCCGTGGTGGGCGCGAATGCGCCCGCCTGGGGGGACGGGCAGGCGCATCCCGGATCGCAAGCGATCCGGGGGAGAAATGACCATGAGCGATGATATCATCATCCGCAAACAGGGCCGCGCGGGGCGGATCACGCTCAACCGCCCCAGGGCGCTCAACGCCGTCACCTACGAGATGTGCCTGGAGATCGAACGGGCGCTGGACAGCTGGCGCGACGACGAGGAGGTGGCACTGGTGGTGATCGACGCGGTGGGCGAAAAGGCGTTTTCCGCCGGCGGCGACATCGCCGAGATGTATCGCACGGCCAGCAAGGGCGATTACGGTTACGGCCGCAGGTTCTGGGCCGACGAATACCGGATGAACGCCAAGATCGCCAGATATCCGAAGCCTTACGTCGCCTTCATGCAGGGCTTCACCATGGGCGGCGGCGTCGGCGTTTCCTGCCACGGCTCGCACCGGATCGTCGGCGAAAACAGCCAGATCGCCATGCCCGAATGCGGCATCGGCCTGGTGCC
>WFPZ01000157.1 GCA_015487335.1 Paracoccaceae bacterium | reverse complement strand
TCGGGCAGGCCGGCGAACCAGTCGCGGATCGGGGTGAAGGCGCCGGTATAGGTGGCGGGGTTGGAGCGCGGCGTGCGGCCGATGGGGCGCTGATCGATGTCGATCACCTTGTCGAGGTGCTCGAGCCCGCGGATCGTCTCGCAGGGGGCGGGCGTCTGCCGGGCACCGTTGAGCCGCTGGCTGGCGGTCCTGAACAGGGTCTCGATGGTCAGCGTCGACTTGCCCCCGCCCGAGACGCCGGTCACGCAGACGAACCTGCCCAGCGGAAAATCCACCGTCACGTCCTTCAGGTTGTTACCGCAAGCCTTTACCACTGTTACCTTTTTTCCGTTTCCCTCGCGCCGGACGGCGGGCACCGGGATCTCGCGCGCACCGGAAAGATACTGCCCCGTCAGCGAGGCCGGATCGGCGGCGATTTCCTCAGGCGTGCCCTGGGCCACGACACGCCCGCCATGCACCCCCGCCCCGGGGCCGATGTCGAGCACATGGTCGGCGCTGCGGATCGCCTCTTCGTCATGCTCGACCACGATCACCGTGTTGCCCTGGTCGCGCAGGTTCTTGAGCGTATCCAGCAGCCGGCCGTTGTCGCGCTGGTGCAGGCCGATGGAGGGCTCGTCGAGCACGTAGAGCACGCCGGTGAGCCCCGAGCCGATCTGGCTGGCCAGGCGGATGCGCTGGCTTTCCCCGCCCGAAAGCGTGCCGGCGCTGCGCGAGAGCGTCAGATACTCCAGCCCGACATTGTTGAGAAAGCCAAGGCGCTCGCGGATCTCCTTCAGGATCGGGGCGGCGATCTCGTTGTTCTGGCGGCTCAGCTGCCCCGGCACCTTCTCGCACCACTCCCAGGCCTCGCGGATCGACATCTCCACCACCTGGCCGATGTGCAGCCCCCCGATACGCACGGCCAGCGCCTCCGCGCGCAGCCGGTAGCCGCCGCAGGCCCGGCACGGGCGCCTGTTCTGGTAGCGCTCGAATTCCTCGCGCACCCAGGCGCTGTCGGTCTCGCGGTAGCGGCGTTCCATGTTGGGGATGACCCCCTCGAAGGTGCGCATGACCTCATAGACCCGCCCGCCGTCATCGTAGCGAAAGCGGATTTCCTCGTCGCCCGAGCCATACAGGAACACCTTCTGCACCTTCTCCGGCAGATCCTTCCAGCGGGTGTCGCGCTCAAACCCGTAATGGCGGGCCATCGCTTCGATCGTCTGGCGGAAATAGGGAGACTTGCCCTTGCGCCAGGGGGCCAGGGCGCCTTCGTGTACCGGCAGCGTCTTGTCGGGGACCACGAGGTTTTCATCGAAGAACAGTTCCACCCCCAGCCCGTCGCATTCCGGGCAGGCGCCGAAGGGGGCGTTGAAGGAAAACAGCCGCGGCTCGATCTCGGGAATGGTGAAGCCCGAGACCGGACAGGCGAATTTTTCCGAAAACGTGATGCGCTCGGCCTCGCCCTCGCCTTCGCGCGGCGCGGTCTCGAGAATGGCGATGCCGTCGGCAAGATCGAGCGCAGTGCGCAGGCTGTCGGCCAGGCGCGTCTCCAGCCCCTCGCGCACCACGATGCGGTCCACCACCACGTCGATGTCGTGGCGGAATTTCCTGTCGAGCGCCGGGGCGTCCTCGATCTCGTAGAAGGCGCCGTCGATCTTGAGGCGCTGGAAGCCCTGCTTCCGCAGCTCCAGGATTTCCTTGCGGTACTCGCCCTTGCGGTCGCGCACGATCGGGGCCAGCAGATAGGCCCGCGTGCCCTCGGGCAGGGCCATGATGCGATCCACCATGTCCTGCACCTGGCTGGCGACGATCGGCTCGCCGGTGGCCGGGGAATAGGGGGTGCCGGCACGGGCGAACAGCAGGCGCAGGTAGTCGTAGATCTCGGTCACCGTGCCGACGGTGGAGCGCGGGTTCTTCGAGGTGGTCTTCTGCTCGATGGAAATGGCCGGAGAGAGACCGCTGATGTGGTCCACGTCGGGCTTTTCCATCATGTCGAGAAACTGCCGGGCATAGGCCGAGAGGCTCTCCACATAGCGGCGCTGGCCCTCGGCATAGATGGTGTCGAAGGCCAGGCTCGACTTGCCCGAGCCCGACAGGCCGGTGATCACCACCAGCCGGTCGCGCGGGATGTCGATGTCGATGTTCTTGAGGTTGTGCTCGCGCGCGCCGCGCACCTCGATTTTCTTCAGCTCTGCCATGGGGGCTCCCGGGTGGAACGTCTGACAGATAGTGCATGGGGCGGCACTCGCCAACCGGAAAGTGAGAACGAAGGCGGAACCTGAAGCCCCGGCCCTAGCTGCCCTGGCCGAAGGTCCAGTCGGCCGGGTCCACGTAAAGGCCGAACCAGATGGACCACAGCCCCAGCAGCACGAAGACCGCGCCGAGAATCCACCGCATGCCGGTAAAGCGCTGTTTCACCCGCTCCAGCCAGGCGGTCATCCGCGGCCAGGCCGCGAAGACGGCCAGCGGGGCGGACAGGGCCAGCCCGAAGAGGAACATCATCAGAAAGCCCGAGGCCATCGTCGCGGAGGTGGCGGCCAGCCCCAGCAGGCCGAACAGGATCGGCGCGGCGCAGGCGGGGATGTTGAGGCCGAAGGCCAGCCCCAGCACCACCGGGTGGCGCGCCTGACGCCAGCGCTCGGGCGCAAGGCGGATGCGGCGCTTCACCAGGCCGGCATGGCCGGCGAGGAAGGCGAGGCCGATCCCCATATAGATGGTGCCGAAGACCAGCCACAGCCCCGTCTGCACCCCGATCAGCCGCTGCCCGGCAAGAACGATCAGCGCCCCGAACAGCCCCGCCACCAGGGCGCGCGCGGCGATGAAGATGCCCAGCGATTCGATCTTCTCGGCACGGCTGCGCGCCTCCTGGCTGCGCAGGAAGATCAGGTGCCCGCCGATGGTGCAGGGCTCGACAAACCCCAGAAGCCCGAGAGCCACGGGCAGAACGACCAGGGAAAGAAAATCGTATTCCATCGCTTGGAGGCATCCCGGCTGCCGCGGGGACCGCCCCCGCCATCTGCGAGACGACAGCCTACCGAAAGCCCCCCGGCAAGGCAAATCTCCGCAACGGAATGCTCCTCCCGGTTTGCGGTGCAAACTGCGTCGCACACGAAAATTTCATCATGTTTTTCAATTTATATCTTCACATTCAAATTATGGAATGTTATGTCTCGCCCCAACATGAACCACACTGACGCTCGACGCGCGAACAACTGAAAGGATCCACGATGTTTGCATTTTCCGGTTTTGGCGGCCGCCCGGCCCGCACCGCCACTCCCAAGCTGACTGCCGCCGACGCGGTGCGCATGGCCCAGAAGGGCGAGATCACCGTGATCGACGTGCGCGGCCATGACGAGGTTGCCCGCTCGGGCAAGGCCAAGGGCGCGATCCACATCCCGCTGATGATGATCCCCAACAAGGCCGACCCGCGCCACCCCGAGTTTCACCCCGAGCTGAGCACCGACAAGCCGGTGGCCGTCTACTGCGCCTCGGGTGCGCGCAGCGGCATGGCCGCCCAGATGCTGGAACGCTTCGGCTTCCCGGCGGTGCACAACATCGGCGGTTTCGGCGACTGGGTTTCCGCCGGCGGCCCCGTCAGCAAGTAAGCGAATTCACCTCCCCAAAAGACGATTCGACCCCTGTAAACTGGCCGGGCCCTGCGCCCGGCCCTTTCTTTTGCGGGCCGGGCCCTGCCACCGGGCTTGCAACCCAAGCCGGCCAGCCGCCCGCCCAGGGGCTCAGAAATGGATGGCGCGTCCCCAGGCGTCGAGCACCGATTCGTGCATCATTTCCGAAAGCGTGGGGTGCGGGAAGACGGTGTGCATCAGGTCTTCCTCGGTGGTCTCCAGCTGGCGGCCGATGATGTAGCCCTGGATCAGCTCTGTCACTTCGGCGCCCACCATGTGCGCGCCCAGAAGCTCTCCGGTCTTTGCATCGAAGACGGTTTTCACCATGCCCTCGGGCTCGCCCAGAGCGATGGCCTTGCCGTTGCCGATGAAGGGGAAGCGGCCGACCCTGACCTCGTAGCCCAGCTCCTTCGCCCTGGCCTCGGTATAGCCCACCGAGGCCACCTGCGGGTGGCAGTAGGTGCAGCCGGCAATCGATTCGGGGCGCACCGGGTGGGGCTTGCCGCCCGCCACCAGCTCGGCCACCATCACCCCTTCGTGGCTGGCCTTGTGCGCCAGCCACGGCGGGCCGGCGATATCGCCGATGGCATAGAGCCCCTCCACCCCGGTACGGCAGTATTCGTCCACCACCACATGGGTGCGCTCGATCTTCACGCCCAGGGCCTCCAGCCCGAGGTTCTCGACATTGCCAACAATCCCCACCGCCGAGATCACGGTGTCGAACTCGTGCTTCTCGACCTTGCCGCCGGTCTCGATATGGGCCACCACCCTGCCCTTGCCGCGATCAAGCTGCCTGACCGTGGATTTCTCCATGATCTTCATGCCCTGCTTGACGAACTGCTTTTTCGCGAATTTCGAGATTTCCTCGTCTTCGGCGGGCAGGATGCGGTCAAGCACCTCGACCACCGTCGTCTCGGCCCCCAGGGTGTTGTAGAAACTGGCAAACTCGATCCCGATGGCGCCCGATCCGATGACCAGCAGCCGCCTGGGCATGTGCGGCGGCTTCAGGGCGTGCTTGTAGCTCCAGACCAGCTTGCCGTCGGCCTCCAGCCCGGGCAGTTCACGCGCCCGCGCGCCGGTGGCCAGCACGATCGCCTTCGCGCTCAGCTCCTGCACGCCCTTGTCGGTTTTCACGGCAACCCTGCCACGGGCCGGCAGGCTGGCCTCGCCCATGATCACCGTCACCTTGTTCTTCTTCAGCAGGTGCCCGACCCCTGCGGAAAGCTGCCCGGCCACCGCGCGCGAACGCTTGACCACCGCGTCGATGTCATAGCCGATCTTGCCGGCGGAAAGGCCGAATTCGCCGGCCCGTTCCATCAGATGAAAGATCTCGGCAGAGCGCAGCAGCGCCTTGGTGGGGATGCAGCCCCAGTTGAGGCAGATGCCGCCCAGGTGCTCGCGCTCGACCACGGCCACCTTCAGCCCCAGCTGCGCACCGCGGATGGCACTGACGTAGCCCCCCGGCCCGGCACCGATCACGATCATGTCATAGGACGTGGCAGCCATGTGCTGTTCTCCCGTTGAATAAATTTGTTCAACGTTAAACCATCTCGAAATCGGCTTCAACGGGCCAAGGGCGGATTTCCCCTCCGGGGCGCAGGATCGGCCACCTTCCCCGGCCGCCCGTCAGGCTGCCGCGGCCCTGACCGCCTCGACCGCGGCCCCGTATCCCCCTTCCTCGATGAAGGCGGCTTCGGCCGCCGTGTCGGGGCGGCCGAGGGCCGCGTTGCGATAGGGAAAGCGGCCGAAACGGCGGATCACCTCGCGGTGCGCCCTGGCGTGCAGCAGGTTGGCGGCACCGGTCTTCGGCATGCGGGTCAGGATCAGGCGCACGCAACGGTCCTGGTCGCAGAGGTTTTCCGAATGCATCAGCGGCAGATAGAAGAACTGCCGGCCCGGCTCTTCGATGCGCAGATCCCAGCCCTTCCTGATGGCGCATTTCGCCGCCGCCAACGCCGCCTTGTCCGAGGCGAAGGCCCGGCCCGAGCCGCGAAACATGTTGCGGGGAAACTGATCGAGCAGAATGACATAGGCCAGCGTGCCGGCCGGGTTGCTCAGCCAATGAGCCCTGCCCCCCGCCACGGCCTCCTGCCAGTCGTTCAGAAACCTGTCCCTGATCGCCTGGTCCAGGGCCTCGTCACTTCGGTACCAGTCGCTCGGCGACAGCTCGTCCAGCCAGTAGGCCAGCACGTCTTCAGGGTTCGCCATTACCGCACTCCTCACCCGGTGTCCCCCCAGACGAATCGAGGGTTGCAGAACGATTTTCCCTTGGCAAGCACTATGTCTCCCGATCGGCCTCCTGGTCTTCCTCTGCGGCTTCCAGGGCCCACTCCCGCGCCGCCTCGAGCGCCACCACCGAGGCCGTCGGCGCGATTCCGAGGTAGGCCGAGGCCTCCTCGACCGGGGTCGCGGGCCGCTGCGTCATGCGGTAGAGCGCATAGCCTGCCAGCGCCAGCATCAGCACCCCGATCAGCAGCCAGAAGCCCCCCGGCCCCGCCTGCCCCATCAGCCAGCCGGCGATCAGCGGCCCGGCAATCGCCCCCAGCCCGTTGAGAAACACCAGCCCGCCCGAGGCCGCGGCCATGTCATCGGGGTCAAGAAAATCGTTGGTATAGGCGATGAGCAGCGAATAGAGCGGGCTCGACATCCCCCCCACCACGAAAGCCACCACCAGCAGCACCGCGAAGACGGAACCCAGCGCCGCCCCCAGCATGGCGAAAAGACCGCCGACCAGCGCCACCGCCAGGATCAGCCCGCGCCGGTCCATCCGGTCGGACAGCCAGCCGATGGGATACTGGAACACCAGCGCCCCGGCATAGAGCGTGCCGAGAAAGGCCGAGATGCGCCTCACCTCGAGCCCGGCCTCGGTGCCATAGACCGACGCCATCCCGAACTGGGCCCCGAACACCCCGCCCAGCAGGAAGATCCCCACGCAGCCCAGCGGCGAGACGCGGAACAGCTCGGACAGGCTCATCGGCTTGGTCTGCTGGAAGGCGGGGGTGGGGCTGATCGACAGCAGGATCGGCGCGAAGGAGATCGACACCAGCACCGAAGGGATGATGAACAGCACGAACCCCGACGGGTCGCCCAGCGCCAGAAGCCCCTGGGCCGCCACCACCCCCGCCATCTGCACGATCATGTAGACCGAAAGCGCCTTGCCGCGGTTGTCGTTGCTGGCGGCGTTGTTGAGCCAGCTTTCGGCGGTGACATAGACCCCGGAGAAGCAGAAGCCGATGGTGACGC
>WFPZ01000156.1 GCA_015487335.1 Paracoccaceae bacterium | reverse complement strand
CGATGCGGCCCGCGAAGATGGTGTCGCGGGCGTAGTCGTCATCGAGGTGCACCGGGTTGCGGTCGGTGGAAACCTCGGCGAAGAGCTCGATGTCGCGGTCGGTCACCTGCTTGCGCAGGTGCCGGCGCATGCCGATCTCGAGATCCTCGATGCAGATCGTTCCACGTGGCATGTTGTCGAGCATCACCAGCCTGTCCCGTTCCAGGATGTTGCGGTGCAGCATATCGGGACGGCCCGGCGCTCGCAATACGGGCGCGCAACAAATTTCCGATTCTCTGCGAGAAATCGCAATTTAGTTGCTTGGGGTCTTGTGGTCCTGCCTCTACCGCAGCACCGGAATCACCATCAGGGGCGAAAGCCGATGCCGGGCGAAGAAGGCTTCCAGCTTTTCCGGGTCGGGGTTGAGCGGATCGTCGCCGAACTCTTCCGCGGCCAGCCCGCCGCTGATGAACAGCGTGTCCAGCCCCTCGCCGATGCCGCCCCGGATGTCGGTGGTGATGCCGTCGCCGACGCACAGGATGTGGTCGTCCGCCACCTTGCGGATGGCGTTCAGGCGGCGGCGGGCGAGATCGTAGATCGGGGGGTGGGGCTTGCCGAAATAGTAGCTTTCGCCGCCCATCTCGGTATAGAGCGCGGCGATCGCACCGGCGCAGTAGACGCGCTTGTCGCCCATGTCCACCACGATGTCGGGGTTGGTGCACAAGAGCTTCATGCCCTTGTTCCTGGCGTAAAGCAGCGTGGCGCGGTAATCCTCGGGGGTTTCCGTCTGATCGTCGAACAGGCCGGTGCAGACGATGCCCTCGGCCTCTTCCAGCGGCACCCGCCGGATGGCCGAGGCATCCAGCCCCTCGGCCATCTCGGTGAAGAAACTCTCGTCCTTGGCCGGGCCGAGGTGATAGACCTTCCTGCCCACCAGCCCGGACACCATCGCCGCCTGCGAGGCATCGCCGGAGCTGACCACCTCGTCATAGCAGTCGTGCGGCACCCCGATCCTGTCGAGCTGGCGCAGCACCGAGGGCCTGGGCCGCGGCGCGTTGGTCAGAAGCACCACGGTGCCGCCCTTTTCGCGGAAGGCGCGCAGCGCTTCCACTGCCTCGGGGAACGGGCGGAAGCCGTTGTGAAGGCAGCCCCACAGATCGCAGAACAGGGCGTCGTAGCGCCCCGAGACGTCGCTCAGTTTCGAGATGATCTCGCTCACGCGGCCTCCGCTTCTGCGCCCTGCGCCGGGTGCTGGTGATGCGGGGTGCCCGCAGGCCCCCGCTGCCGGAGCACGTCGTGTCCGGCCGCATTCACCTTGCCCGGGCCGCTTGCGGCCTGGGCATGCGCCCGCCCGCCTCCTTGGCGGGCGCCTGCCCCTGGGGCGCGCATATGAGCGGATCCGGTCGGGATTGACATGCTCTGGCGGTGCCTCGTCCTAGACGGTCAGGTTGGGGATGATCTGCTTCTTGCGGCTGACGATGCCGGGCAGAACCACCGTGTCGCCCTCGACGCTGACGCCGAAGGATTTCTCGGCCACCGCCTTGATGAAATCGTTGGGCACCAGCAGGGTGGCCTCTTCGTTGAGGATGTCCACCACGAACAGCAGCACCTGATCGGCGCCATCCTCGGCGCAGACCTCGCGCATGGCCGCCACCAGCCCGTCCTTGCGGGCGAGAATCGCCTGCGGCGAGGTGGTTTCGAGCACGCTGACCCGGAATTTCGTGCCCCCCACCTCGTATTCCTTGGAGTCCATGCGCAGCAGCTCGGCATCCGAGAAGGCCGAGACATCGGACTTGGCGGCGAACAGCTCTGCCGCGTAGTCGGGGATGGAGATGCCCAGCTCGGCGGCCAGCTTCTCGGCCACCTCGCGGTCATGGTCGGTGGTGGTGGGCGAGCGGAACTCCAGCGTGTCGGAGAGGATGCACGACAGCATCGCGCCGCGGATCTCGTCGGGCATCCTGGCCGCGTCCGGACCCATCAGGTCGTGCATGATGGTGGCGGTGCAGGCCAGCGGGCGGATGGTGATGGAGATCGGCCGGCGGGTTTTCAGGCCGCCTTGCAGCATGTGGTGGTCGATCACCTCGATCACGTCCGCCTCGTTGATCGAAGGCGGCAGTTCGGCCACGTTGTTGGTGTCCACGATCACCACCCTGTCCTCGGCCGAGACATCCTCGATGATCCCGGGTTTTTCCAGGTTCCAGCGGCTGAGCATGAAGGCGGCCTCGGTGTTGGGCTCGCCCAGCAGCTTCGGCTCGGCCGGCTGGCCCTTGACCTGGGAAAGATACCAAGCCCAGATGATGGGCGAGCCGGTGCTGTCGGTGTCGGGGGCCTTGTGGCCGATAACCTTGATCGTCATGTGCGCTTCCATTTTTCAGGGTGGCGAATCCGCGCGACTTATAGGCGCTGCCGGCGGGGATGTTAAGGCATGTGGCGCGTGGGGGTCCTGCGCCTAGCCCTGCCCGCCTTCGGACAGTTCCGCCAGCAGGGCGCGCGCCCGGGCCTCGGCGCGGCGCACCCGCACGGCGGTGAGGAAGGCCTCCTGCATGGTCTGCGAGGAGGCGCCGATGACCTCGGAAATCCGGTCGGCCATCTTGTCGTCGCCGGTCTTTTCGATGGCGGCCAGCACGTCCTGAGCCAGCTCGTCGGCCAGGGTTTCGATGATCTGCATTCGGTTGCTCCGTCTTCTGGGTGTCGTGAGGGGCGCCGGTCCGCGGCGCAGCCGAATGCGTGGTTACAGCAAGTCGCGGGCGGGGAACACATGCGGTTTCGGGTCCTGCCTGCGCGAGCGAGGCATTTTCGCGCCGCGGGTGGTTGACAGCTGCCTGCGGGGTGCCTAAATCCGCCCCGTTAGCACTCTCCCCGGGTGAGTGCTAACACCCTCACCGCGAGGGAATTGGAGAAACCTTGAACCAAGGAGCGTTCAGAGATGGCATTCAAACCGCTGCATGACCGTGTGCTGGTCCGCCGTATCGAAAGCGACGAGAAGACCAAAGGCGGTCTGATCATCCCCGACAGCGCGAAGGAAAAACCTTCCGAAGGTGAAGTGATCGCCGTCGGTGAAGGCGCCCGCAAGGATTCCGGCGAACTGATCGAGATGTCCGTCAAGCCCGGCGACCGCATCCTGTTCGGCAAGTGGTCCGGCACGGAGATCACCCTCGATGGCGAGGAATACCTGATCATGAAGGAAAGCGACATCCTCGGCATCATCGAGGGCGAGGCCACGGCCTCCAAGGCTGCCTGAGTTCATACAGGACGATACGAACAGACAAAGAAACCAGGTCTAAGGAGCAAGCAAAATGGCTGCTAAGGACGTCAAATTCGACGCTGATGCCCGCAATCGCATGTTGGCCGGCGTGAACATCCTCGCCGATGCCGTCAAGGTTACTCTCGGCCCCAAGGGGCGCAACGTGGTGATCGAGAAGTCCTTCGGCGCGCCGCGCATCACCAAGGACGGTGTGTCGGTTGCCAAGGAAATCGAGCTTGAGGACAAGTTCGAGAACATGGGTGCGCAGATGGTGAAGGAAGTCGCCTCGCGTACCAATGACGAGGCCGGCGACGGCACCACCACCGCCACCGTTCTGGCTCAGGCCATCGTGCGCGAAGGCATGAAGGCGGTGGCCGCCGGCATGAACCCGATGGATCTCAAGCGCGGCATCGATCTGGCCACCGACAAGGTGGTGGAGCACATCAAGGCTGCCGCCCGCGAGGTGAAGGACAGCGACGAGGTCGCTCAGGTCGGCACCATCTCGGCCAACGGCGAAGAGGAAATCGGCCGCCAGATCGCCGACGCGATGCAGAAGGTCGGCAACGAGGGCGTGATCACCGTCGAGGAGAACAAGGGCCTCGAGACCGAGACCGAGGTCGTGGAAGGCATGCAGTTCGACCGCGGCTATCTGTCGCCCTACTTCGTCACCAATCCCGACAAGATGGTTGCCGAGCTGGAAGACTGCCTGATCCTGCTGCACGAGAAGAAGCTTTCCTCGCTGCAGCCGATGGTTCCGCTGCTCGAGGCGGTGATCCAGTCGCAAAAGCCGCTTCTGGTCATTGCCGAGGACGTGGAGGGCGAAGCGCTCGCCACCCTGGTGGTCAACAAGCTGCGTGGCGGCCTCAAGATCGCTGCCGTCAAGGCGCCGGGCTTCGGTGACCGTCGCAAGGCCATGCTGCAGGACATTGCCATCCTGACCGGTGGCCAGGTGATCTCGGAAGACCTCGGCATGAAGCTCGAGAACGTCACCATGGACATGCTCGGCTCGGCCAAGAAGGTCACCATCACCAAGGACGAGACCACCATCGTTGACGGCGCCGGCGACAAGGCCGAGATCGAGGCCCGCGTGAAGCAGATCAAGCAGCAGATCGAGGAAACCACCTCGGACTATGACCGCGAGAAGCTTCAGGAGCGGCTGGCGAAGCTGGCCGGCGGCGTGGCCGTCATCCGTGTCGGCGGCATGACCGAAGTCGAGGTGAAGGAGCGCAAGGACCGCGTCGATGACGCGCTGAACGCCACCCGTGCCGCGGTGCAGGAAGGCATCGTTGTCGGCGGCGGCGTGGCTCTGGTGCAGGGTGCCAAGGCGCTGGCCGATCTCAAGGGTGCCAATACCGATCAGGACGCCGGCATCCACATCGTGCGCAAGGCTCTGGAAGCCCCGCTTCGCCAGATCGCCGAGAACGCCGGTGTCGACGGCTCGGTCGTGGCCGGCAAGGTCCGCGAAAGCGATGACCCGAGCTTCGGCTTCAACGCCCAGACCGAGGAATACGGCGACATGTTCAAGTTCGGCGTCATCGACCCGGCCAAGGTGGTCCGCACCGCGCTGGAAGACGCCGCGAGCGTGGCCGGCCTGCTGATCACCACCGAGGCGATGGTGGCCGACAAGCCCGAGCCCAAGGGCGCAGCCGCCGGTGGCGGTGTGCCCGACATGGGCGGCATGGGCGGCATGATGTAAGCTGCCCGACGGCTGAAAACTTCCAGGGGGTCCCGTTCGGGGCCCCTTTTTCATGCCGGGCGGTCCTTCGCCTCAGACGATCCGCTCCAGCGGGTCATAGCGCGCCGGGCCGCCGGGGCTCGAGAAGGCCACCTCGGGCAGGCTGTCGGGCTTGAGACGGAGGGTGCGCAGCTCTTCGGCCGTGAAGAACCGCCGCTCGGTCACCACTGCCGCGGGGTCGGTCCAGTCGCCCCCCGGCTCTCCGCCGGTCAGGCGGCAGCGGAAGAACAGTTCCACCTGGTGAAAGCCGCTGGCCGGGTCGTGAAACTCGTTGACCAGCGCCAGATCGCCCACGGCGATTTCAAGGCCGCATTCCTCGTGCACCTCTCGGGCCAGGTTGTCGGGCAGGGACTGGCCCGGCTCCACCCCGCCGCCGGGCGCGCACCACAGCCCCTTGTGGTGGCCGGGGTAGGCATTGACCAGCAGCAGCCGGTTTTCGTGCACGATGATGGCGCGCACGGACAGGCGCGGAGAACGGACCTTCATGGCACCAGAGTGCCGCGCCGGATGGGGCTTTTGCAAGCGGGGCTCGCACAAGCCGCCCCGCTGCCCTATCCTGGCGGGATGAGACTGCTCCTTGCCCTGATGATCGCCCTCGTCCCGCCCGGCCCCGCCGCGGCGGAGGCCGAGGGCGAATGCGTTGTGCTGCTGCACGGGCTGGCCCGCACCAGGGCCTCGATGCTGATCATGGAGGAAGCGCTGGAGGCGGAGGGCTATCACGTGGTCAATCGCGGTTACCCCTCCACCGAGGCGCCGATCGAGCAACTGGTGGAGATGGCCCTGCCGCCGGCGGTCGCCGAGTGCGGCGAGAGGAAGGTGAACTTCGTCACCCACTCCATGGGCGGCATCCTGGT
>WFPZ01000155.1 GCA_015487335.1 Paracoccaceae bacterium | reverse complement strand
GCCACCTGCCGGGCCTTGCGTGCCTCGCGCACCGTGGCGGTGATGGTCTTGCGCCCGTCGCGGCGCACCACCTCCATGGTGAATTCGCTGCCCGGGCGCATCACGCCCAGATGGCCGCGCAGGTCCTTGGCGTCCGATATCGTCTCGTCATCGAGCTTCACCACCACGTCGCCCGGTTGCAGCCCTGCGTCCTCGGCCGGCGAGCCCGGCTCCACCCGCGCGATCAGCGCGCCCTCGTTGACGTCGATCCCCAGCGCCTCGGCGATGTCCGGCGTCAGATCCTGGACCATGACGCCCAGCAGCCCGCGCCGCACGCGGCCGTAATCGATGAGCTGGCTCATCACCGCGCGCGCCATGTTCACGGGAATGGCAAAGCCGATGCCCACGTTGCCACCCGCCGGCGCGATGATGGCGGTGTTGATGCCGACCAGCTTGCCGTCGAAGGTCACCAGCGCGCCGCCCGAGTTGCCGGGGTTGATGGAGGCATCCGTCTGGATGAAGTCCTCGTAGCCCTCGGGGTTGATCCCCGACCGTCCCAGCGCCGAGATGATCCCCGAGGTCACCGTCTGGCCAAGCCCGAAGGGGTTGCCGATGGCGACCACGAAATCACCCACCAGAAGCTCTTCGGAGTTGCCCATGGGGATGGCGGTCAGGTTTTCGGCCGGGATCTGCAGCAGCGCCAGATCGGTGGCCGGGTCGCGCCCCAGCACCTTTGCCTCGAAGGTCCGCTTGTCCTTGAGGGTGACGATCACCTGGTCGCCGCCCTGCACCACGTGGTTGTTGGTCAGCACGTAGCCCTTTTCGGCATCGACGATCACGCCCGATCCCGCGCTGACCTGCCGCTGCGGCTGCTGCGGGGCGAAGAAGGGCGGAAAGAAGGGGTCGGGCGCAAACTGCGCGGGGCCGCGATTTTCGGAAATCACCGTGATGTTGACCACCGCCGGGGTCACGGCCTGCAGAAGCGGCGCGATGGTGGGAATGCCGCGTTCGTCCGCGGAAGGCAGCGCCTGGGAGAATGCCGGCAGGGGCAGGGCCAGCACTGCGATCAGCACGGCGAGAACGCGAAATCTGCGGAAGTTCATTGTGGGTCCTCCTCGTTGCGGGTCCGGCCCAGGAGGAAAATCGCGGCTGGCCCGGCGACCCGGCTGCATGCCTGCCGCTGCGAAAAGGGGGCGGCAGGAATGAAAGTCATCAGTAGTGCCGTATTGCGCATTTAGGGAGGGAGGGGATGTGCTTTCAACCGGTACGGAAAATTTTCGGTGGCAGGAAAGGCACGCCCGGATTCACCGCTGTGAAACAGACGGTTAACAGGTGGGCTGCGGCGTGGTAATGGTCAGGCAAACAAGAAAAGACAAAGGCAGGCAGACAGGCATGAAAACGGGCTTTCACGGCGCGTTCGTCCTTTCATGGGCGCAGACGGAGGTTGACGGGATCATCGCCGCCCCGGTGTCCGAGCTCGACGTTGGCTCTTCGTGGCGCTGGAGCGGGCACGCCCTGCGGATCGACGAGGCGTCGGATCTTCTGGTTCTGGAAGGCGAGAGACGGGAAGAGTTGCGCCGCCGCGCGGCCGGCAAGGTGCGCCGCCTGTTTGCGGACCCGGGGCTGATCCCGCCCCGCTCCGGCAGGGACGAGGGCGAGTGGCCCCTGTTTCGCGCCGGTTTCGAGCTGACCGACGGGCGCCATCTCTATTCCGCCACCCTGATCGAGATCGACGGCGCGCGTCATCCGATGCTGCTCTTCGTCGGCCTGCTGCCGCCCGCCGATCGTGATCTGTGGGTGGTGGAAAGCACCCTGGAGGCCCGCCGCCTGCCGCTGGAGCAGCGCGCCCCGGGGGTGATCTGTTTCGTCCCCGGCACGAAGATCGCCACTCCGCAGGGGCCGCGCCCGGTGGAGGAGCTGGCCGAGGACGACCTCGTCGAGACCCGCGACAACGGTCCTCAGCCTGTGCGCTGGATCGGCCGGCGCAGGATCAGCGGCGCGCGTCTTTTTGCCATGCCGCATCTGCGCCCGGTCCGGATCAGGGCGCATGTGCTGTGCGACGGCGAGCCCGACGAAGATCTCGTGGTGTCTCCGGACCACCGGGTGCTGGTGAAGGGGCCGGTGGCGCAGGCGCTGTTTGCCAGCGCGGAGGTGCTGGTCTCGGCACGCGACCTGATCAACGACCGCACCGTCACGGTAGAGCGCCGTCTGCGCGAGGTCACCTATATCCACCTGGCGCTCGACAGCCACCAGGTGCTCTGGGCCAACGGCGCCGAATGCGAAAGCTTCCATCCCGCCGGCACGTCGCTCGAACAGCTCGACCCGGCCCAGAGACGGGCCCTGCTGGAGCGCTTCCCCGATGTGGCCGATGATCCGTTCAGCTACGGCCCCTTCGCCCGGCGCAACCTGACGCGCGGCGAGGCGGCACTGCTGGCCCACGGCGGTTTCGCGGCCCATTGACTCTGCCCCGGGCGTCTGTATAAGCGCCCCGTTCCGGCCCCGGTGGCCGGGCAATCATTGGTGTTGGTGGCCCCCGCAAGGGGATGCCTGTCGCCCGCAAGGGAAAGGACAACGCCCTTCGACAATCGCCCCACGGGGCAATGGAAGGAGATCAGACGGTGACCAAACGCACCTCTGCCAAGTACAAGATCGACCGCCGGATGGGCGAAAACATCTGGGGGCGTCCGAAATCCCCCGTCAACCGCCGCGAATACGGCCCCGGCCAGCACGGCCAGCGCCGCAAGGGCAAGCTGTCGGACTACGGCCTGCAGCTGCGCGCCAAGCAGAAGCTCAAGGGCTATTACGGCGACATCACCGAAAAGCAGTTCCGCCGCATCTATGCCGAAGCCGAGCGGATGCGCGGCGATACCGGTGAAAATCTCATCGGCCTGCTGGAGCGCCGTCTCGATGCCGTGGTCTACCGCGCCAAGTTCGTGCCCACCGTCTTTGCCGCGCGGCAGTTCGTCAACCACGGGCATGTGCTGGTCAACGGCAAGCGGGTGAACATCCCCTCCTACCGGGTGAAGGAAGGAGACGTGATCGAGGTGCGTGACCGCTCCAAGCAGCTGGCGGTGGTTCTCGAGGCCGTG
Source organism: Paracoccaceae bacterium (assembly GCA_015487335.1). Classification (GTDB taxonomy): domain Bacteria; phylum Pseudomonadota; class Alphaproteobacteria; order Rhodobacterales; family Rhodobacteraceae; genus S012-89. Next base: position 851 of record WFPZ01000155.1, on the reverse strand, counting down.
CAGCTGCCCGAGCGCGACGTGCCGGAATACATCGATGTCGACCATTCCAAGATGACGGCCACCTTCCTGCGCACCCCGGGCCTGAGCGACGTGCCCTATCCGGTGATGATGGAGCCGAACCTGGTGGTGGAATACTACGCGAAGAACTGATCCTTCGCGCCACGGGCTTTTGGGGGCCGTGCCGCGGGGCGCGGCCCTTTCCTTTTCGGGAAAACCGGCGCGCAGCTCTTCTTCTGTCCGAAAATACTTCGGGGGGTCCGGGGGCGGCGCCCCCGGGGAAATGGCCTACAGTGGCAGCGGGCGGCCTTCGGCGATGGCCTCCATGGCGAAATACGAGGTGACGGAGTCAAGCTCCACCCCCTCGATCAGCCGCTGGTAGACCTTGTCGTAACTGGCCATGTCCGCCGTAACCACCTTCAGCTGATAGTCGTAATCGCCGCCGATGCGGTGGAAATCCACCACCTCGGGGATGGTCAGCACGTGGCGGCGGAAGCGTTCGAGCCATTCTGCCGAGTGATGCCGGGTGCGCAGCATCACGAAGACCACCAGCCCCAGCCCCAGCTTCTGGCGGTCGAGCCGGGCGGTGGCGCCCTGCAGGATGCCGCTTGCGCGCAGCGCCTGCAGCCGCCGCCAGCAGGCGTTTTGCGAGATGCCCACCCGCTCGGCCAGAGCGCGCTGCGACAGCGAGGCGTCGCGCTGCAGTTCCTTCAGGATGGCACGGTCAATATGATCTGGAATTTCAGCGTTCATCAAATCATTTGACAACCAAAAAAGGGAAATTTCAAGAATACTGATAATGAAATAACCATTGGCCTGGTGAATTCTGTCTCCATAATGGAACGGAGAAGATG
>WFPZ01000154.1 GCA_015487335.1 Paracoccaceae bacterium | reverse complement strand
TGGCCTCGGCCTTGCGCGCCACCCGCAGCCGGGTGCTCTCGGAGATGTCGGGATAGTTGTTGAGCGCGCGGCTCACCGTGCCCTTGGACAGGCCGAGCGCATCGGCCACGTCCTGGATGGTCGTCCGGCCGCCGTGGCGGCGCAACAGATGGGTGTCTTCCGAAGTCATGTGCACTCCCTGCGCTTAGAGTTTCTTCCGAAACCGGTTTCGGCAAGGAGATTCTGCATTCCCCCCGCTCGATCTCCAGCGCCTTGCATTCATGGGGTTTCTACGTTCCGGGCAGGTGGGGCGGCGCGCCAGGACGCTGCCGCGGGATTGGGGGGGTGCCAGACGAGAATGGAATCATGGGGTCGGGCACGGGGGTGGCCCGAGGGGCAGGTGATGCTCGAGCGACCTGCACAGGCCGCAGGCCGGCGGTGCATGACCGGCACCCGGACGAGGGCCGTTGCGCCGGTGGTTCCATTCCTCCCTTGAGCCGGACTGCACAGGGCGGCATGCTGGCACGATCGAGCAGGAAAGCAGGCGGCGCGGTCCGCAAAGGCCAGGGTGGCAGAGCGGACAGGATGCCCCTGGGCCGGCTGCCGGAAAGCTCGCGCGGCCGGGGGCGGTTCGTCATGTGTCCGGCAGGGTGTTGACCCTCTCCTGTTGATTCGAATATTCATGAAATATGGAATCAAAGCCCGCAACCTCGGCCTTCGCCGCCCTTGCTCACCCGGATCGTCTGGCCGTGGTGCGGCTTCTGGCGCGCCGGGCCCCGGGCGGGGTGCGCCCGGCCGAGCTGATCGCGGCACTGGGGCTGAAGCCCAACACGCTTTCCAATCATCTGGCAACCCTCACCGCCGCCGGGCTTGTGGAGGGCGAGCGCCGCGGCCGGCGTGTGGAATACCGGCTGCAGCTTGACCGGCTCGGCGCGCTGGTGGCCCATCTCGTATCCGATTGCTGCGGCGGCCGCCCCGAGGCCTGTGCGCCGCTTGCCGCCCGTCAGCTCGTCTCGCTCGAAAAGGGAAGACCCATGCCCGACCGCCCCCCTGGCGTATTGTTCATCTGCACCGGCAATTCCGCCCGTTCGATCATGGCCGAGGCGCTTTTGCGCGATATCGGCGCGGGGCGGTTCCGCGCCTTCTCGGCCGGCACGCGGCCGGCGAAGATGATCAACCCGCATGCCAGGGCGCTGCTCGAGGAGGCGGGGCATGACACCTCGGCCCTGGGGCCCAAGGATCTGGCCGGTTTCGAAGGGCCGGGCGCGCCCCGGGTGGATTTTGTCTTCACCGTCTGCGACCGCGCCGCGCTCGAACCCTGCCCTGTCTGGCCGGGCCGGACGGCGAGCGCCCACTGGCCGGTGCCCGACCCGGCGGCGGTGGACGGCTCCGAGGCCGAGGTCAGGGCGGCCTTTCACGGGGCCTATGCCACGTTGCGACGGCGGATCGAGCGGTTTTGCGCCCTGCCGCTAGACCGGCTCGGCCCGGTGCGCCTGCAGCAGGAGCTGGACCGGATCGGCAGCGACATGGACGAAAGAGCGGAAAGGGCCGCCTCATGAGGCAGGGAAGCACGCAGGCTGCCAGCGAAGCGTCGGCAAGCGGGCTGGGCATCTTCGAGCGCTGGCTGAGCCTGTGGGTCGCTGGCGCCATGATTGCCGGAACCGTGCTGGGCCGGGTCTGGCCGGAGCTCTTCTCATGGCTTGCGAGGCTGGAGTTTGCCTCCGTCAACCTTGCCGTGGCGGTGCTGATCTGGGCGATGGTCTACCCGATGATGGTCGGCGTCGATCTGGCCTCTCTGGGCCGGGTGGGGCGCCAGCCCAGGGGGCTGATCATAACCCTGGCCATCAACTGGCTGATCAAGCCCTTCACCATGGCCGCACTGGGCGTGCTGTTCTTTCGCGGTCTTTACGTGGGGCTCTTTTCCCCTCAGGAGGCCGACAGCTACATCGCCGGGATGGTGCTGCTGGGGGCCGCCCCCTGCACGGCGATGGTCTTCGTCTGGTCGCATCTGACGCGGGGCGACCCAACCTATACCCTGGTTCAGGTGACCCTGAACGACGCGGTGCTGATCGTGGCCTATGCGCCGATCGTGGCCTTCCTGCTGGGCCTCACCAACATTACCGTGCCGTGGGAGACGCTCGTGCTGTCGGTATTCCTCTACGTGGCTATACCGCTGGCCGCCGGGGTGGCGACCCGAGCGCGGCTGATGAACAGGGGTGGCGAAGCGGCGGTCGAGGCGTTCCGCGACCGCATCAAGCCGTGGTCTGCGGCGGGTCTGGTGGCGATGGTGCTGCTGCTCTTCGGGTTCCAGGGCGATGTCCTGATGGAGCGGCCGCTGGTGATCGCGCTGATCGCGGTGCCGCTGCTTATCCAGTCCTATGGCATCTTCTTCATCGCTTACCTGTGGGCGAGGGTGTGGCGTGTCCCCTTCAGGGTTGCGGCCCCGTGCGCGCTCATCGGCACGTCCAATTTCTTCGAGCTTTCGGTTGCGGTGGCCATCAGCCTCTTTGGCATGCAATCGGGCGCGGCCCTGGCAACCGTGGTCGGGGTGCTGGTCGAGGTGCCGGTGATGCTGTCTCTGGTGGCGCTGGCCAACCGCACGCGCGGCTGGTTTCCCTGACGGCCGCATTTTCGGGAAGCGCAAGCCAACCATGCCCGTTGCCCGCCTGCACCGGCACCGGGGCCCGTGATGCCATGAAGGGCGTGCCGGGTGCGGTGTGCCGGGCCTGCAGGTGGGGCGGCAGCCGAAAGGGCGTTGCGCCCGTCGCCGTGATCCGCAAGCCCTTCGGCATGTGCGGACATTTTCCGTGATCACGATGATGTTCCCGGATCCGGGGAGAACGGGCTTGTGTTTGCACGGCACAGGTTTACGCTGAAGGCAAGCCCTTGATGCAAGCCCTTGATGGACGGCGCGCCCCATGAGCACATCGATCCAGTACCTGATCCTTTTCGGTCTCACGGTCGGCACCGTCGGCTTCGTGCTCTCGCTTTACGCGCTGGCCCGGGCCATCGGGCGCAGCCGTGAAGAGCCGGGCAAGGACGTGCCGGCCTCGGCCGGAACCCTTTCGCGTGATCCGGTCTGGGTGCGCTATCACGCGCGCTATGCCGGCTATGCGCTGCTGTTCCTGGCCTTCGACATGGAAATGGCCTTCATGTATCCGTGGTCGGTGGTCTACCGCGAAGAGGGGCTGGTGGCGCTGCTCGACATGGGCGTCTTCCTGGCCATCCTGTTTCTGGGCCTGCTCTACGGCTGGAGCCAGGGCGCGTTGAGGCGGCAATGAGCGGCGCCGTGCTCAGCGGTGCGCGGCAGGGTGCGCTGTCCTTCCTGCGCCGGCTGACGGCGGCGGCGAATGCGCGCCACATGGAGGCCTTCGTCATTCCCGGCCCCGAGGTGGCCCGGGCGCAGGGGCTCGACCTGCCGGGGGCGGGGCTGCGCCTCGTTCCCACCCCGCGGCACGCCAATGTCCTGCTGATCGTGGGGCCGCTGCCCGAGGGGCTGCGCGATGCCGCTTCGGTCATCTGGGCGCAGATGCCACGCCCGCGGGCGCTCTTTTCGCTGGGTGGCGAAGATGTCACCCCCTTGCCCGCCCCCGACGTCTGGGCAGAGCTTTCGCAAGAGGGGCTTGTGAGCGGTCTGGCCGAACTTTCGCGCGCCTTCGCCGCCGGGGCCTTTGCCCCGCAGGTGGAAGATTACACCGCCCCCGCGCTGGAGATCCGCATCCTCTACACCTGCCCAATGCACCCGGAGGTGGTCAGCGACGAACCGGGCAACTGCCCGAAATGCGGGATGGACCTGATCCCCATGGAAACCTCGGCCAGCGCCACGCATGGCGCCCATGCCTCAAGGGAAGGTGAGCCGGAAATGAACCGCCATCAGGCACCCGCCCATTCCGCGGCCCATGAAGCTCATGACCACGCCGCCCATGCCTCGAAAGAAGCCGAGGGGGCTGCGCAATACACCTGCCCGATGCACCCGGAGGTGGTGAGCGACGAGCCGGGGTCCTGCCCCAAATGCGGGATGCACCTGGTGCCCGTGGAGGAGGCGAACGGGGAGGCACATGCCGGCCACGAACATCACCACGGCGATCACGGCAAGCACGCAGATGGCGAGGGGGCCGCGCAATACACCTGCCCGATGCACCCGGAGGTGGTGAGCGACGAGCCGGGGTCCTGCCCAAAATGCGGGATGTTCCTTGTGCCCGTGGAGGAGGCGAACGGGGAGGCACATGCCGGCCACGGGCATCACCACGGCG
>WFPZ01000153.1 GCA_015487335.1 Paracoccaceae bacterium | reverse complement strand
CATCGGCAGCGGGGGGCGTGGGCGAGGCGGGCGCGGCCGGCGCTTTCGGGGCAACGGGCGGGGGTGCTGCTGGCCCGGCCTTGGGAGAGACGCGTTTCCTGGCGGGTTTCTCCGCCTCGGGCGCCACTGCCGGGGCGGTGACAGGCATCGGGGTGATTTCCGCCTTCTTCGGCTCGGGCGGCTCGGGCGCCGCACCCGGCTGGATGGCGATGCGCGGGGCGATATCCGCAAGCGCGGCCACGGCCTCTTCCGGCGGAACGGCGGGGGCGTGCGCCGTGGCAGGCCCGGCCCCCTCGGAGGAGCTGTGCAGCCGCGAGGTGGCGAAGGCGAAAAGATCCTTCTCCGGCCTGTCTTCCCCGCCCGCGGGGGAGGTGTCCCCGGGGGAAGGGGCCGGTTCATCCGTGCGCGGTGGTGCGGGATTGTCCTCCTGCTCGCCGGGGGCGGGTTCCTCGCCAGGCTCTTCTTCCGTGCCGGCTGCCGTGGCGTCTTGCGCGTCGCCCTCTTCCGGGGCGGGCGTTGCGGGCTCTGCCTGCGGTTCTTCCCCGTCTTCGATCCGCGCCGCGGTTTCTTCTCCGCCTGCTGCAGGCCCTTCCTCCGGTGCCTCGGCAGGGGAGGCCTCCCTTTCCTCCGCCGGGGCGGCCTCATCCTCTTCGGAGGCCTCTTCGGCCGGCTCGCGTTCGGTGGTCTCTTCGTTCTCTTCAGCCGGCTGCCCGTCGGCGGGGGGCTCCTGCGGGGGCTCTTCTCCGCCTTCAGGATCCGGCCCGGAGGAGGGCCTGGTTTCGGGCGCGGCGGGCTCTTCCGCCTCCGCCGGCGGCTCTTCCTTCTGGCCTTCCGCAGGCTCTTCGCTCCCGGAGGAGGGGGCTTCCGCGGGGGGGCTTTCTTCGAGAAACCCGTCAAGAAACTCCGCCCGATCCGCCCCGCCCAGGATGATGATGATCTCGGGGTCGGGCTCCACCTCCTCTCCCTCGCTCAGCAGCGTGCGGGCGAAGGCGGCGGGGCCGAAGAACGGCTCGCGCTCGAAGCTGCCGGGCTCGGGGATGGCAACGAAGGAGACCGGGTTGAAGCGGTGTTCGGCGGCGAATTCCTCGGCCTCGCGCAGGGTCTGGCGGGCCACCGCCGCCACCCAGGCCATGCCGTTGCCGGCATCGGCCCAGTCGAAGGCCAGTTCGTCCAGCGTGTAGGGCGTGGCCCCTTCCAGCCCCTCGCGGATCTTCTGCTCGCGCCGCGCGTCGGTGGCGCCGGGCGCCTCCATCTTGCGGTAGAGAATCTGCGAATTGGGGATGATCAGCTTGGAGGCGAACCGCCCGCCCGACAGTTCGGTGGCGGTGGCGCGCATGTAGCGCAGCTTTTCCGCCAGTTTCGGATCATCCAGCCCGACCTCGCCAATGAGCCGCCAGCCGCCTTTCGCACGGTGCAAAAGGCTGATCCCCTCGAAACTGAGATTCAGGGCGAAACTGGGCTTCATCCGTCGGGTCTAGCACTTGCTCGGTCTGCAGCGGGAGTCGATCCCGCGTCGCGGCAGACCCTATAGCAGCTTTCCGCCGAGGGAAAGGAAAAGCCCATGCCGCGCACCTTGCGCCACCAGGGGAAATGGCAACGATAACCTCGGGTTTCCAGGGCAGGACGCGCTGCGGCCATCTGGTGCGGATCTTGGCCTTTCCGGCCCTGGCGGGGGCGCGGCGCTGGCTGAATAAGGCGGGCGGCTGACGGTGACGGGAGAGGGCCGGTTGGCGGCGGCCCCGGACATGGCGGCGGTGAGGTTCGGCGCGATGGTGCGCGAAAAGGCCGCCCAGGCCGCCCAGGCCGCGCAGGCGGCGGCCAGCCGGGCGGCGGCAAAGGTGCCGCCCGGGGAAAAGTGGCGCCGCCGGGGCCCGGTTCAGAGGCCGGCGGTGGCCTTGGCCAGCGCCTGATCGAGATCGGCGATCAGGTCGTCGGCGTCCTCGATGCCGATCGACACCCGCACCACGTTGGGCGCGGCCCCCGCCGCCTCCTGCTGTTCGGGTGTGAGCTGGCGGTGGGTGGTGGAGGCGGAGTGGATGATCAGCGAGCGCGTATCGCCGAGGTTGGCCACGTGGCTGAAGATTTCCAGGCTGTCCACCAGCCGGATGCAGGCCTCGTAGCCCCCCTTGACCGCGAAGGTGAACAGCGCCCCCGCCCCGCGCGGGCAGATCTTTTCCACCCGCTCGTAATAGGGCGAAGAGGGCAGCCCGGCGTAGGTGACGTATTCCACCCGCGGGTCGTCCTCCAGCCAGCGGGCGATCTTCTCGGCGTTCTTCACGTGCCGGGCCATGCGCAGGGAAAGCGTCTCGATGCCCATGAGCGTGTAATGGGCGGCCTGGGGGTTCATGGTCATGCCCAGATCGCGCAGGCCCACGGCGATGCCGTGGAAGGTGTAGGCCAGCGGGCCGAAGGTTTCGTGAAACTTCAGCCCGTGGTAGGCGGGCTCGGGCTCGGAGAGCGAGGGGAACTTGCCCGAGGCCGACCAGTCGAACGTGCCGCTGTCCACCACCGCGCCGCCCGTCACCGTGCCGTTGCCGGTGAGATACTTGGTGGTGGAATGCACCACCAGAGCCGCGCCGTGCTCGATGGGGCGGCACAGGTAGGGCGTGGCCGAGGTGTTGTCGACGATCAGCGGCAGCCCGGCCTCTTCGGCCACGGCGGCCACGGCGTCGAGATCGGTGATGTAGCCGCCCGGATTGGCGATGGACTCGCAGAAGATGGCGCGGGTGTCGTCGTCGATGGCGGCGCGGATGGCGTCGAGATCGTCGAAATCCACGAATGTTGCCGACCAGCCGAAGCGCCTGATGGTGTGGGAAAACTGGGTGACGGTGCCGCCGTAAAGCCGGGTGGAGACCACCACGTTGCGCCCCGGCGCCATCAGCGGGAACAGGGCCATGATCTGGGCCGCATGCCCCGACGAGCAGCACACCGCGCCGATGCCGCCCTCCAGCGTGGCGATGCGCTCCTGCAGCACGGCCACGGTGGGGTTGGTCAGGCGCGAGTAGATGTAGCCGACCTCCTGCAGGTTGAACAGCGCCGCGGCGTGATCGGCATCGCGGAACACGTAGGCCGTGGTCTGGTAGATCGGCGTCTGGCGGGCGCCGGTGGCCGGGTCGGGCCGGGCGCCTGCGTGGATCTGCAGCGTGTCGAAGCCGTAGCTGGGGCCGTCGTCGGACATGGAAACCTCCCGTTCGTGAACTCCCGCAAAGGTGTAGGGTGCGGGAAGGGGAGAGGCAACCTGTAGCTGCGGCCTCCGGGCAGGCGGCCCTCGCGGCACTTGCGCGGGCGAGGGAAAGGATGTGATGCTGCGCCGGCCAGATCCTGCCGGAGGCCCGCATGCCCACGCCCTTTCACCTTGCCATCCACGTCCATGACCTTCAGGCCGCGCGCGCCTTCTACGGCGGCGTGCTGGGCTGCGTCGAGGGCCGCTCGGCCGAAACCTGGGTGGATTTCGACTTCTTCGGCCACCAGCTCAGCCTGCACCTCGGCGCACCGCTTGCCGATATCCCCACCGGAAAGGTGGCGGGCAGGGCGGTGCCGATGCCGCATTTCGGCGTGGTGCTGGACTACCGCGACTGGCGCGCCCTGGCCGAGCGGCTGGAGGCGGCCGGCACCGATTGGGTGCTGGCCCCTTCGGTGCGCTTCGAGGGCCGCCCCGGCGAGCAGTGGACGATGTTCTTCCGCGACCCGTCCGGCAACCCGATCGAGATCAAGGGTTTTCGCGACATGGACGGTGTTTTCGCGGCCTGACCGGCGCTCTGATCCGGGCGAGGACCGGGGGCCGAGGCGCCCCCGGCCGGACCGTCAGATCAGCGCGATGATGCGGGCTGGCCCCCCCGAGCCGCCACGGTGCTTGGGCGCGCCGATCACCAGTGTGGCGCCCGCCGGCGGAACCTTGTCGAGATTGGCGAGGTTCTCTATCCCGAATCGCCCGGTCGGCAGCCAGGCATAGTGGGTCACGAAATCCGTGGATTTGCCAAAGTCCAGCGAAAGGGTATCGACCGCCAGCGAGGTGGCGCCGGTTTCCTCCATCAGCATCTGCGCCGCTTCCACGTGAAAGCCGGGGTAGTGCTGCACGCCGTCGGCATCTTCGCCGCGGAATTTCGCCGAGCCCACATGCGCGGCCCATCCCGAGTTCATCGCCACGCAGGCGTTGTCTGGGATGTCGCCGTTGGCCGCCATCCAGGCGCGGATGTCATCGGGCGTCAGCTGCGCATCCGGGTTCATGGCCGCCTTTTCGCGAATGTCGATCACGCAGAGCGGGGCCACGAGGTTTTCCACCGGGATTTCATCCACCGAAGAGCCGTCGGCCGAAAAATGCAATGGCGCGTCGATGTGGGTTCCGGTGTGTTCGTTGACGTTCAGAACGAACAGGTT
>WFPZ01000152.1 GCA_015487335.1 Paracoccaceae bacterium | reverse complement strand
GCGCTTCCCTTTGGCGCACTTCCGGGGCTTGCGCCCACGCCTGCCTTCTCTATAACCCACGACAATTTGCCAGTGGCCACTGCGAGGCCGTAAGCTGCCGCTCGACCGGGGACCGGAAGACATGCCGAAAAGAACCGACATCCACTCGATCATGATCATCGGGGCGGGGCCGATCGTCATCGGCCAGGCCTGCGAGTTCGACTATTCCGGCGCCCAGGCCTGCAAGGCGCTGCGCGAGGAAGGCTACCGGGTGATCCTGGTCAACTCCAACCCCGCCACCATCATGACCGATCCGGAACTGGCCGATGCCACCTACATCGAGCCGATCACCCCCCAGGTGGTGGCGAAGATCATCGAGCGTGAGCGCCCCGATGCGCTTCTGCCCACCATGGGCGGGCAGACCGGGCTGAACACCTCGCTGGCGCTCGACGACATGGGCGTGCTGAAAAAATACGGGGTGGAGCTGATCGGCGCCAACCGCAAGGCCATCGAGATGGCCGAGGACCGCAAGCTGTTTCGCGAGGCGATGGAGCGGATCGGCCTGGAAAACCCCCGCGCCACCATTGCCAACTCGATGGAAGAGGCCATGGCCGCCATCGACGTGGTCGGCCTGCCGGCGATCATCCGCCCCGCCTTCACGCTGGGCGGAACGGGCGGCGGCGTGGCCTACAACCGCGACGACTACGAGCGCATCTGCCGCACCGGCCTGGACGCCAGCCCGGTGAACCAGATCCTGATCGACGAAAGCCTGCTGGGCTGGAAGGAATTCGAGATGGAGGTGGTGCGCGACAAATCCGACAACGCGATCATCGTCTGTTCCATCGAGAACGTCGATCCGATGGGCGTGCACACCGGCGATTCCATCACCGTGGCGCCGGCGCTGACGCTGACCGACAAGGAATACCAGATGATGCGCTCGGCCTCCATCGCGGTCTTGCGCGAGATCGGGGTGGAAACGGGGGGCTCCAACGTGCAATGGGCGGTGGATCCGAAAACCGGCCGCATGGTGGTGATCGAGATGAACCCCCGCGTCAGCCGCTCTTCGGCGCTGGCCTCCAAGGCCACCGGCTTTCCCATCGCCAAGATCGCCGCCAAGCTGGCGGTGGGCTACACGCTGGACGAGCTGGACAACGACATCACGAAGGTCACCCCCGCCTCCTTCGAGCCCTCCATCGACTACGTGGTCACCAAGATCCCGCGCTTCGCCTTCGAGAAGTTCCCCGGCGCCGAGCCGCACCTGACCACGGCGATGAAATCGGTGGGCGAGGCCATGGCCATCGGCCGGACCATTCACGAAAGCCTGCAGAAGGCCCTGGCCTCGATGGAGACGGGCCTGACCGGCCTTGACGAAATCGAGATCGAAGGCGCCGACGACACCCCCGAAGGCCGCGCCGCGATCACCCGCGCCATCAGCGCCCAGACCCCCGACCGGCTGCGCACCATCGCCCAGGCCATGCGCCACGGGCTGAGCGACGAGGAAATCCACGCCGTCACCATGTTCGACCCGTGGTTCCTGGCCCGCATCCGCGAGATCGTCGAGGCCGAGGAGGAAATCCGCGCCGGCGGCCTGCCCGACACCGCCGAGGGGATGCGCGCGCTCAAGATGCTGGGCTTCACCGATGCCCGGCTGGCGAAGCTCACCGGCCTGAGCGAGGCGCAGGTGCGCCGCGCCCGTCAGGCCCTGGGCGTCACCGCCGCCTTCAAGCGCATCGATACCTGCGCGGCCGAGTTCGAGGCCCAGACCCCCTACATGTATTCCACCTACGAGGCCCCGGCCATGGGCGAGGTGGAATGCGAGGCCCGTCCCACCGACCGCAGGAAGGTGGTGATCCTGGGCGGCGGGCCGAACCGGATCGGCCAGGGGATCGAGTTCGACTACTGCTGCTGTCACGCCTGTTTCGCGCTCACCGATCAGGGCTACGAGACCATCATGATCAACTGCAACCCCGAAACGGTGAGCACCGATTACGACACCTCCGACCGGCTGTATTTCGAGCCGCTGACCTTCGAGCACGTGATGGAGATCCTGCGGGCGGAGCAGGAAAACGGCACCCTGCACGGGGTGATCGTGCAGTTCGGCGGCCAGACGCCCCTGAAACTGGCCAATGCCCTGCAGGAGGCGGGCATCCCGATTCTCGGCACCTCGCCCGATGCCATCGACCTGGCCGAAGACCGCGAGCGCTTTCAGGATCTCGTCAACCGCCTGGGGCTGAGGCAGCCGAAGAACGGCATCGCCTCGACCGAGCGGGAGGCGCTGGAGATCGCCCGTGAAATCGGCTTTCCGCTGGTCATTCGCCCGTCCTACGTTCTGGGCGGGCGGGCGATGGAGATCGTCCGCGACATGGCCCAGCTGGAACGCTACATCAGCCAGGCCGTGGTGGTCTCGGGCGACAACCCGGTGCTGCTCGACAGCTACCTGGACGGCGCCATCGAGGTGGACGTGGACGCCCTGTGCGACGGCGAAGAGGTGCACGTGGCCGGGATCATGGAACATATCGAGGAGGCCGGGGTGCACTCCGGAGACAGCGCCTGTTCGCTGCCGCCCCACACCCTGCCCGCCGGGATCGTGGCCGAGCTGGAGCGCCAGACCCGCGCGCTGGCGCTGGAGCTGGGCGTGGTCGGGCTGATGAACGTGCAGTTCGCCATCAAGGACGGCGAGATATACCTCATCGAGGTCAACCCGCGGGCATCGCGCACCGTGCCCTTCGTGGCCAAGGCCACCGATTCGGCCATCGCCTCGATCGCCGCGCGGCTGATGGCCGGCGAGAAGCTCTCTGCCTTTCCGAAGGCCCCGCCGCACCAGCCGGCCTCGGATTCCGAGACCATTCCGCTGGGCGATCCGCTGTCGCTGGCCGATTTCCGCACCCCGTGGTTCTCGGTCAAGGAGGCGGTGCTGCCCTTTGCGCGCTTCCCCGGCGTCGATACGCTCCTGGGGCCCGAGATGCGCTCCACCGGCGAGGTCATGGGCTGGGATCGCAGCTTCCCCCGCGCCTTCCTCAAGGCCCAGCTGGGCGCCGGCACCCATCTGCCCGATTCCGGCACCGTGTTCCTTTCGATCAAGGAAAGCGACAAGAACGCGCAGCTGCTGGAAACCGCCCGCATCCTTGCCGAACTGGGGCTGAAGATCATCGCCACCCGTGGCACCGCCGCCTTCCTGCATGAAAACGGCATCGAGGCGGAGGTGGTGAACAAGGTCTACGAAGGCCGGCCGCATATCGTGGACGTGATGAAGGACGGCGGCGTGCAGCTGGTGATGAACACCACCGAAGGGGCGCAGGCGGTGGAAGACAGCCGCTCGATGCGCAACGTGGCGCTGATGGAAAAGATCCCCTATTTCACCACGCTCGCCGCCAGCCACGCTGCGGCGCTGGCCATGAAGGCGGCCCGCGAGGGCGAGCTGGCGGTGCGCAGCCTGCAGGGCTGAAGCCGCAGCGCGCTACCTCTTCAGGGCATAGACCGTTTTCAGGATGTCCGGATCGTCCCACTCGCGCGCGCCAAGGGCGAAATAGGCGATACGCCCCCCGGGATCGATCACGAAGGTGGTGGGCAGGCCCCGCATCGGCCAGCTGCGCGACACTTTCGATGTCGTGTCGATCACGATCGGGAAGTCGAGGCCGAACTCGGAGGCGAACTCCCACACCTGATCGGAGGTGCCGCCCACATGGACGGCCAGCATCACCACGTCGTTTTTCCGTAGCTCCTGCCAGGCCCGCTGCATCGAGGGCATCTCCTTGCGGCAGGGCGGGCACCAGGTGGCCCAGAAATTGACGATCACCACCCGGCCGCGGAAATCGGCCAGCGAGATCACCTCTCCGTCGAGGTTCTCCAGTACGATTTCGGGCGCCTCGGGGCGCTCGCCGAACTGCTGAAGCTGCCCCGCCTGGGCCATGGCGGCCGTCAGCATCGCCAGCAGCACCGCCAGCATCCGCAAGATCCTCGCCTTCATGGGCTGCACTCCATTTCCGTGAAACTCCGGCTGTATTCCGATTGCCCCTTCCGCCACGAGAAGGTGAAGTCGAAGCGCGTCCCCGGCGGCAGGGCAAAGCTCAGCAGACCCCAGTTGTAATCCTCCGGGCCGAAGCTCTGCTCGGAGGGAAACAGCGCCCACTCCAGGGCGATGCCCGCCGCGGGGTCGGCTCCGCGGCGGGCCATCTCGGCGGCCCAGGTCTCGCGCAAGCGCAGGCCGCGCTCCTGGCCGTCTGCCATCACCCGCCAATCGCCGAGGCTGACCGAGACCGGCCCCTCGCCCGGTGCCAGGGCGAAGCTGCCGATGGCCGAGCGGAAGATGCAGCCCTCTTCGGCGATCGCACCGGCGGTGTCACTGTCGAAGCCGCGCGCCAACAGGAAGGCGATCACCTGATCACGCGGCAGGGCGGCGGTTTCCAGCCGCAGCCCGTCGCCTTCCCACAGGAACACCCGCCCGTCCTGTCCGGCCCATGCCGCGGAGGAACCGGCGAGGGCGACAAGCAGCGCAAGGCCGTGGCCGATGAAAGCGGGCCGGCTCACCAGGAAAGAAACTCCGCCACCGCATCGGCGGCATCCTCGGCGAAGAAGTCGAGGAAGGCATGATCGGAATCCTCGATCATCCGCAGCACGATCTTCTCGCCATCGGCCATCGGGCCGATCACCTGCTCAAGGTTCGGCACCACGTTGTCTGCGGTGCCGCCGATCACCAGAACCGGCTGGGCGATCCGCGGCAGCAGGGTGGCCGTGTTGCGCCGCGGCTCGGGCCCGTAATAGGAAACGAAGGCCGCCGCGCTCACCTGCGCATCGCGGCAGAACAGGAAGCCCGGCACGCGCATCATCTCGTCCCCGCGGTCGGCCCTGACGAGGGCGCGGGCCTGTTCCAGGGGGTCGGCCAGCGGCACGCCGAAGCGCCGCTCGTAGCTGGCGGCTTCCGCGTAAGGATCCGACAGGATCGGGGCCAGCAGGATGACCTTCCCGAACCCCGCCTGCGGATTTTCCGCCGCGAACCAGGCCGTCTGGTTGCCGCCGCGCGAATGGCCCATCAGGGCGATCTGCCCGGCCCCCTGCCCCTTCAGCCACTCCAGCCACAGGCCGATCTCGGCCAGCGCGTCCTGGTGGCGATGGCGAGCAGGCGTGGCGCAATCGTAAAAGCCGGTGCGCCTGTCGATGCCGAGGCTGAGCGTGATGGCCAGGGTATTGATGCCGCGCTCGGCCAGGGCATCCTGCTGGGCGGAGATGGTTTCCATCCCGTAGTGGCCCATGGTGCCGTGGGTCAGCAACACCACCCCGTCGGCCAGCGAGCCCCCCTCGGCCAGCACCAGCCTGGCCCCCAGCGTGAGCCCGCCCGATTGCAGCTCGATCCGCTCTTCGCCCTGAGCCGCAACCGCGCCAAGCCCCAGCACGATTGCCGCCAGAACGGCCCTGAACACCCCGAACCCCGCCATGGCTGCCCTCCCTGAAGTCATAGGCCTCAACTCGTGTCAGGCCATTATAGGCATTTCACCCATTCAATCTACAGAATGTATGAATGCCGCGCCGGCGCATGGTGCAAGCCGGGGCGGGGAAACGCCATGCCGGAGCGGTGCGTTCAGGTGGCCTCGCTCTCCAGGTGCAGCTTCATGCTCAGCAGAACCTCCTGGATCGCCAGGGTTTCCGCCAGCAGCCGCTTGGCCTCGTTGCAGGTGATGATCCCGTCCTCGATCGAGCGGCTGTATTCGGCCATCAGCATCGCGAAACGCTGGCTGAGCGCCACCACGTCCGAGTTCACGCCGCCCTCGCGAAAGTTCTTCCTGCCTGTCTCATAGGAAAGGGTGATCCCCCTCAGCTCGGCAAGGGCGCTGGTGACATGAGGATATCCGGCCTCCATCTCGAGCGCCGCAACGGTATCGATCGGCATGAACCTGTCGGCATGTTCCTCGGCCGTGGAATAATACCGCCCCAGCGTGGCCTTGGACTTGCCCGAAAGCCGGCAGGCGGCTTCCAGCCCCACGTCCTTGACCAGCGCTTCGGTATGCTTTTTCAGATAACGTTCCGTTTCTGTCATAAATCTATCCATCTCCCCATGAAACAAACGAACCCCGAGACCGGGGAATTCTTTCGATTTATTCCCATTAAACCCTCTTCAAGTAAATGACATTCGGGAGGGGCCTCCAATTACGGGGGGTTGTGAGTGGCCGGCAACTGCCGGTTCGTGGGTGGGATTCTCCGGTGCAAGCCGGTGGACACGGTGCCGGGCGTTGGCCCGCATCGTGACGGGCTCGCCGAAGCGTAAATGGTTGGGGGTCCGCTCCATCCCCAGGGCCGAGTGCCCAGGACCTTCCAATTTGCAAGTCTCGGCGAGACCGTTCCCCGGCCGGCGCCCGGCCCTTGAAAAACGGTGCGGCAAGACGCTAGGTGCAGCGCATGGCCAAGCTGTATTTTCACTACTCCACCATGAACGCCGGCAAGTCGACGCTGCTGCTGCAGGCTTCATACAACTACCGTGAGCGCGGCATGGACACCTATCTGCTGACCGCCCGGCTCGACAACCGCGCCGGCGAAGGGCGGATCGGCTCGCGCATCGGAATCGGCTGCGAGGCCGACACCTTCGAGGCCGGCGAAGACCTGTTTGCCAAGATCGCACGAAGGCTGGACGCGGGGCCGGTGGCCTGCGTGTTCATCGACGAGGCGCAGTTTCTGGAAAAGGAACAGGTCTGGCAGCTGGCCCGGGCCGTGGACGATCTGCACGTGCCGATCATGTGCTACGGGCTGCGGGTGGATTTCCGGGGCGAACTGTTTCCCGGATCGGCCGCCCTTCTGGCGCTGGCCGACGAGATGCGCGAGGCCCGCACCATCTGCCATTGCGGCAAGAAGGCCACCATGGTGGTGCGCCAGGACGAGGCGGGAAACGTTCTGACCGACGGCGCCCAGATCCAGATCGGCGGCAACGAAACCTATGTCTCGCTGTGCCGCCGCCACTGGCGCGAGGCCGTGGGCGACAGGCCGCGCCAGGACTGAGCCGCAAGGGGGCCGCCTGCCCCCTCTTGCCCTGCGGGCCGTTCGCCCCCCCCGAGGCGCAGTTCCCGATGCAAAAAGCCGAAGGCGCGGCAGGCAGGCCCCGCTCAGTACAGCCGCCCGCCCGAGGGCACCTCGATATCCGGCCCGACCAGAACCACCTCGCCGTCCTCGTCGGGCACCCCCAGCACCAGCACCTCGGACATGAACCTGCCGATCTGCCGGGGCGGGAAGTTGACCACCGCCAGCACCTGCCG
>WFPZ01000151.1 GCA_015487335.1 Paracoccaceae bacterium | reverse complement strand
GCACCGGCCTTCCGGGAAGCGGTGCGGGTTCTTCTCGAAAGCCGCAGGCCATCGGGCGATACGCAACGTCACGGTTGAAGCGCCGGCATGCGGCGGCCTAGCTGGAGCCGGCAGCCAAGGGGAGAACAGATGAGCGATATCGTGATACTTTCCGCCGTCCGCACCGCTATCGGCACCTTCGGGGGCGCGCTGGCCGGGGTTGCGCCTTCGGAACTGGGCGCCACCGCCGCCAGGGCCGCGATCGAGCGGGCCGGGGTGGAGCCGGGGCAGGTGGGGCACGTGTTCTTCGGCCATGTGATCGATACCGAGCCCCGGGACATGTATCTCAGCCGCATGGCGGCGATGGGGGCGGGCATCCCCGAAACCACGCCGGCGATGAACGTCAACCGGCTGTGCGGTTCGGGCGCGCAGGCTGTTGTATCGGCCGTGCAGGCCCTGATGCTGGGCGACAGCGACTTCGCGCTTGCCGGCGGGGCCGAGAACATGAGCCGCTCGCCCTACATCCTGCCCGCCGCCCGCTGGGGGCAGAAGATGGGCGACGTGGAGGCCATGGACATGATGCTGGGCGCGCTCAACTGTCCTTTCGGCACCGGTCACATGGGGGTGACGGCTGAAAACGTGGCCGCCGAATACGGCATCAGCCGGCAGGAGCAGGACGCCTTCGCGTTGCAAAGCCAGCAGCGCGCCGCCCGCGCCATCGCCGAGGGCCGGTTTGCGGATCAGATCGTGCCGGTGGAGGTGAGGAAGCGCCGCGAGGTGGTAATGTTCGATACCGACGAACACCCCAGGGAAACCTCGGCCGAGGCGCTTGCCGGGCTGCGGCCGGTGTTTCTGAAGGGCGGCACGGTGACAGCGGGCAATGCCAGCGGCATCAATGACGGCGCCGCGGCGCTGGTGCTGGCCCGGGCCGAGGCGGCCGAGGCGGCGGGCCTGAAGCCCTGGGCAAGGGTGCTGGGCTATGCCCATGCCGGCGTGCGCCCCGAGGTGATGGGCATCGGCCCCATCCCGGCAGTGCGCAACCTGCTGAAGCGCACCGGCCTGAAGGTGGAGGATTTCGACGTCATCGAATCGAACGAGGCCTTTGCCGCACAGGCGCTGGCGGTGAACAAGGCGTTGGGTCTCGATCCCGCGAAGGTGAACCCCAACGGCGGCGCGATTGCCCTGGGCCACCCGGTTGGCGCCACCGGGGCGATTCTCACCGTCAAGGCCCTGCATGAGCTGGAGCGCACCGGCACCGACAAGGCGCTGATCACCATGTGCATCGGTGGCGGGCAGGGGATCGCCCTGGCGATCGAGCGGGTCTGAGCGGCGAAAACCGTCTCTGAACAAGGGAAACTGCCAGCCCCGGCAAGGCGGGGCCGGTTAAGGCCTTGTTCACCGGATTCCGTCTAATTTTACCGTTATCGAGCGTGACGGAGTTTCGGAGATGAGCCTTGCGGAAGAACTCGCGCAGGAGCGGCGCGCGCGGCTTGCGGCCGAGCGTCTGCTTGAGCTGAAGCAGGCGGAACTGTCCGCCGCCAACGAAAAGCTCGCCCGCCATGCCTGGAGCCTGTCGGAGCAGATCATCGAACAGCGTGAACAGGTGGAGGTTGCCCGCACCCGCGCCGAGGCGCTGCAGGGCGAGAACAGGCGCGTTCGCCATGATCTGGAACTGGCCGAGCGGCGGCTGTGGGATTCTCTCGAAACGATACGCGACGGCTTTGCCGTGTTCGACCGTGACGATGTGATGGTGGCGGCGAATTCCGCCTACCTGTCGATCTTCGACGGGATGGAATGCGTGGCCCCCGGCATCCGTTACCCCGAAATCCTTCGGATTCTGGTCGAGGAAGGAATCGTCGATACCGAAGGTGTTGCGCCCGCGGATTGGGTGGCCGGGATGCTGGCGCGCTGGCGCAGCGAATCGCTGGAACCGCGGGTGATGAAACTGTGGAACGGGCAGTTCGTCAGGCTGGTGGATCGCAGGTCAGCCAACGGCGATACGGTTTCGCTGGGGCTCAATATCACCGAGTCCGTGCTGCGCGAGGAAGAGCTGAAGGACGCCCGGTTGAAGGCCGAGGCGGCGAGCCGGGCGAAATCCTCTTTCCTGGCCCGCATGAGCCATGAGCTGCGCACCCCGATGAACGGCATCCTCGGCATGGTCGAGCTGCTGGACGAAACCGATCTTTCCGAGGAACAGAGACTGTTTCTTGATACGATCCGCTCTTCCAGCGAGGCGCTTCTGGTGCTGATCAACGACGTGCTGGATTTCTCCAAGATGGAGGCCGGGAAGTTCAGCCTGCGCATCGAGCGGTTCGATCTGGAGGCCTGCATCCACGAGGTTCTGGCCCAGTTCCAGTCCGCCGTGAAGGACAGCGGGGTGGAGCTGATCATCGATTACGATCTCTTCCTGCCCACCGTGTTCGAGGGGGATGCGGGGCGGATCCGGCAGATCCTGACCAACCTGGTGGGCAATGCGGTGAAGTTCACCTCTGCCGGCCATGTGATGGTGCGGGTGGTGGGCCTGCCGCAGGAGGCGGACCGCTACCGCCTGCACGTCACGGTGGAGGATACGGGCATCGGGGTGCCCGCCCATATGCTCGAGCATATCTTCGGCGAGTTCAACCAGGTCGAGGACGAGACCGACCGCAAGTACGAGGGCACCGGCCTGGGGCTGGCGATCACCCGCCAGCTGGTGGAGCTGATGGGCGGCGAGGTCTGGGTGGAGTCCGAGGAGGGCGCGGGCGCCTGTTTCGGTTTCCACGTCTCCCTGCCCGCACCGGAGGCCGAACGCGGCCCCGCGGTGGCCCTGCCGGGCTGGGCGCGGCGGGTGATCGTTGTCAGTTCGCCTGCGCTCTCGGCCGATGTGCTGGCGCGGCAGATGTCGGCAATGGGGATGGAAGTGGTCTCGATGGAGGCCGAGGAGGTAACCCCGGCCCGCGTATCGGCGCAATGCGACATCATCCTGATCGATCAGAACACTCCGCCGGGCAGCGGGCTGGCCGCGTTGCGGTCGATTCGCGAAACCGGAGTGAATTGCCATGTATTTCTGCTCTATTCCGGCCCGCCGCCCAGGTTGCGAGAGGATGACGGCCCGGTGACAGCGCTCAAGAAGCCCACCTCGCGCAAGGCGCTTCTGGCGGCTCTGAACCGGGCGGAGGCGTCGGGCCAGGCTGGCGCGGCCGGGGCGGCGGGCGGCCGGGCGGCGGCGCGCCGGCGAATGCGGGTGCTGGCCGCAGAGGACAACCGGACCAACCGCCTGGTGTTCTCGAAACTTCTCGACAAGCTGAACATCGATCTGGAGCTGGTGGAAAACGGCCATGAGGTGGTGAAGAAATGGCGCAGCTTCCGGCCCGATATCGTGTTCATGGACATTTCCATGCCCGGGATGGACGGCAAGGAGGCCACGCGGCTGATCCGCGAGGCCGAGGTGGGCCGGGGGCATACGCCGATCGTGGCGATGACGGCCCATGCCATGGCGGGCGACGAGGATGACATCCTTGCCGCCGGTCTTGACCACTACCTGACGAAGCCGCTGCGCCGCGAGGCCATTCTCGCCCTGATCCGCGATGCCGTGCCGGAAGGGGTTGAACCGGTTTTCGACACCGTCGAACAGCAGGCGGAGAAGCCATTGAATGTGGGCCAGGGGTAGAGGATGCCCACGGCCCGCGGGCGGCCTGCACCCGTGGGTCAGGCTTCGCGCAGCACCTCGAGGAAGGCGTCGCCGAAGCGCTGCGCACGCCGTTCGCCCAGAAGCCGCGTGAGCGCGCCCATGTCGGCGGGGCGCTGGGCGGCCACCCGGGCCAGCAGCGGCGCGGGGCAGGACATCGGCTTGTCGGTGCCCGTGGCGCCGCGGGCCAGGCGGGCCTGGGCCTCGAGCAGGCGGTCGTAAAGCGCACCCTCCGCCCGCCCGGCCAGCTTGCGGCGCGAGGGGTGCACCGGCTGTGGCGCCTCGCCGCAGATCACCTCGAGGAAGGCGCTGCCGTAGCGCTCCAGCTTCTTTGCGCCGACGCCGTTGATCCGTGCCATCTCATCGAGCGAACGCGGGCGCCTTTCGGCCATTTCGATCAGGGTGCGGTCGGGAAAGACCACATAGGCGGGCACACGGGCGGCCTCGGCCAGTTCCTTGCGGCGGGCCTTGAGAGCGGCCAGGAGCGGCGCGTCCTCCTCCGAGACGAGGGCGCGCGGGGCGCTGCGCCGGGGCGCGGCGGCAGCATCCTTGCGCAGCATCACCGCCTCTTCGCCGCGCAGCACCGGGCGCGCGGCCTCGGTCATGCGCAGGGCGCCGTGGCGGGCGGGATCGGGGCGGATCAGGTCAAGCCCCATCATCTGCCGGAAGATCGCCTGCCAGGCGCGGCGGTCATGCTCCTGCCCGACGCCGAAGGTGGGCAGGGCCTCGTGGCCGCGCTGGCGGATCTTGTCGGTTTCGTTACCGGTGAGGATGTCGATCAGGTGCCCGGCGCCGAAACTTTCTCCGGTGCGCAGGATGGCCGAAAGCGCCTTGCGCACCGCCTGGGTGGCGTCGAACACCTCGGGCGGGTTGGCGCAGGTGTCGCAGTTGCCGCACGGCCCGGAGGTTTCGCCGAAATAGGCCAGGAGCTTCTGCCGCCGGCAGCCCTGGGCCTCGGCCAGCCCGAGCAGGGCGTTGAGGCGGGCGTGATCGGCGGCGCGACGCTCCGGCGGGGCGGGGCTTTCATCGATCTGGGCGCGGCGCAGGCGGATGTCGTCGGCCCCGAACAGGGTGAGCGTATCGGCCGGGGCGCCGTCGCGCCCGGCGCGCCCGATCTCCTGGTAATAGGATTCGATCGACTTGGGGAGGTCGGCATGGACAACCCAGCGGATATCGGGCTTGTCCACCCCCATGCCGAAGGCCACCGTGGCCACCACGATCAGCCCGTCCTCGATCTGGAAACGCGCCTCGACTTCGCGGCGCGCCTCGGCCTCCATTCCGCCGTGGTAGTGGCAGGCGGCGTGGCCGTCTTCGCGCAGGGCGGCGGCCAGGGTTTCCGTCTTGGCGCGGGTGGCGCAGTAGACGATGCCGGGCTGGCCGCGGCGGGCGGCGGCGAACTCCAGCACCTGACGGCGCGGGGCGTTCTTGGCGGCGAAGGCAAGGTGGATGTTGGGCCGGTCGAAGCCGCGCAGAAACACCCGCGGGGGCTCGCCATCGAACAGGCGGGCGATGATTTCGTTGCGCGTTTCCTCGTCGGCGGTGGCGGTGAAGGCGGCCAGCGGCACGTTCAGCGCCCGGCGCAGGGCCCCGATGCGCAGATAGTCGGGGCGGAAATCATGCCCCCACTGCGAGACGCAATGGGCCTCGTCCACCGCGATCAGCGAGGTGCCGATGCGGCGCAGAAAGGGGACGGTGCCGGCGGAGGCCAGCCGCTCTGGTGCCATGTAGAGCAGGCGCAGCCGGCCGGCATCGAGCGCGGCGAAAACCCTTTCGGTTTCCTCTTCGGTATTGCCCGAAGTCAGTGCCCCGGCCTCGACCCCGGCGGCGCGCAGGGCGCGCACCTGATCGCGCATCAGGGCGATCAGCGGCGAGATGACGACAGTGACGCCCTCGCGCATCAGGGCGGGCAGCTGGTAGCACAGGGACTTGCCGCCGCCGGTGGGCATGATGGCCAGCGTGTTGCGCCCCTCGGCCACCGCCTGCACGATTTCCGCCTGGCCGGGGCGGAAGGAATCGAATCCGAATACGGATGACAG
This sequence comes from Paracoccaceae bacterium, assembly GCA_015487335.1. Lineage (GTDB taxonomy): Bacteria > Pseudomonadota > Alphaproteobacteria > Rhodobacterales > Rhodobacteraceae > S012-89. The sequence continues at coordinate 1,435 of WFPZ01000151.1, read as the reverse complement.
AAGCTCTGCTGCCGGGGGCATGGGCCTGCGTGCCTGTTCACTGCTCTTGTGGGGTGAATGTCCCACAGGAGGAATCGGTGAACAAGCGCAAACCCGCGCCCGGAGGGATGACAGACCTAGTAGAAGAACGCGGCGTTGTTGATCAGGATGATCCGCAGCGCATAGACGCCCAGCAGCGCCACCAGCGGTGCCAGATCGAGGCCGCCCATGTCGGGCAGGAAGCGGCGGATCGGCTGATAGATCGGTTCCAGCAGGCGGTTGAGCCCGTACCACAGCTGCGCAACGATCGGCTGGCGCAGGTTCAGCACCTGGAAGTTGATCAGCCAGCTCATCACGATATGGGCGATCATGATGAACCACACGACATCGAGCACCAGCATCAGGATTTGGAAGAGTGAGGTCATTGCGCTTCGTCCGTTTCAGGTTGCGAACACACCTAAGGGCAGGGAAACCGGGTGACAAGTGGCGGATGCCGCAACGTTTCGATTGCACAGGCAGGCGGAAGGTTCTTGAAGGGCGGAAAGGGAGGCGCCCATGTATCCGATCATCCGCATGACCAAGGAACTTCTCGTTCACGCCAAGGCACCGCCCCTGCCGCTGACGGGCATGCACCGCTCTTGGCACATGTGCTGGCCGTGGGATCTCGATCTGTGGATGGAGCTCAACAACGGCCGCACGCTGACGCTGTTCGATCTGGGGCGGATTCCGCTGGTGCGCCGGATCGGCCTGGTGAAGGCGCTGCGCGAAAACGGCTGGGGGCTGACGGTGGCCGGGCTCTCGGCGCGCTACCGCCGGCGCATCCGGCTGTTCCATCGGGTGGAGATGCGCAGTCGGGTGGTGGGATGGGACGAGCGCTTCTTCTACGTGGAGCAGTCCATGTGGAAGGATGAGGCCAGTTGCACCACCCATGTTCTGGTGCGTCTGGCGGTGACGGGCCCGGGCGGGATCGTGGCCCCGGGGCAGGTGCTGGCCGCGATGGGGCAGGAAGGGGCGCAGGCCGCACTGCCCGGCTGGGTGCGCGCCTGGATCGAGGCCGAGGCGAAGCGGCCCTGGCCGCCGGAGATGTAGGCCGGGGCTTTGGATACACGTTATTCTTGCGCTTGGCCGCCTTTGCCTGTTCTATCCGGAGAAAACGCCGGACAGGGACGGGCATGACTGGAATTTCCGAAAGAAAGCGCATCTTCGGCTGGATGATGTTCGACTGGGCCAGCCAGCCCTTCTACACGCTTGTGCTGACCTTCATCTTCGGCCCCTATTTCGCGGCCGTGGCCACGGAATATTTCATGTCCACCGGTCTGGCCGAGAATGTGGCCGATGCGCGGGCGCAAAGCGTGTGGTCGCTCGGGCAGACGGTGACGGGGCTGCTGATCGCCTTCACCGCGCCGGTGATGGGCGCCTTTGCCGACAACACCGGGCGGCGGATTCCGTGGATCAT
>WFPZ01000150.1 GCA_015487335.1 Paracoccaceae bacterium | reverse complement strand
TCCACCTTCCCGATCATGGTTTCCATGTGCGGATCCTCGAAGAAATGCCCCGCGCCCTCGATTTCCTCGTGGGTGATGGTGATCCCCTTCTGCTCGTGCAGCTTTTCCACCAGCGCGCGGGTGTCCTTGGGCGGGGCGACGCGGTCGGCGGTGCCGTTGATGATCAGCCCCGAGGCCGGGCAGGGGGCGAGGAAGGAGAAATCGTACATGTTGGCCGGCGGCGCCACCGAGACGAAACCGGTGATCTCGGGCCGGCGCATCAGAAGCTGCATGCCGATCCAGGCGCCGAAGGAGAAGCCGGCCACCCAGCAGTGCTTGGCGTTCTGGTTCATCGACTGCAGGTAGTCGAGCGCCGCGGCCGCATCCGACAGCTCGCCCACGCCCTGGTCATACTCGCCCTGGCTGCGCCCCACGCCGCGGAAATTGAAGCGCAGCACCGTGAAGCCCATGTTGTAGAAGGCATAGTGCAGGTTGTAGACCACGCGGTTGTTCATCGTGCCGCCGAACTGCGGGTGCGGATGCAGGACGATCGCGATCGGCGCGTCCTTGGCCTTCTGGGGGTGATATCGACCTTCGAGGCGGCCCTCGGGGCCAGGGAAAATCACTTCGGGCATCGTTTTCTCTGTCCTTGCAGCAGATGTCCGCAGGAATTCTTGACGAATTTGCTCGGACACCTTAGAACAATTCTAATTTAGCGGCCGCGCGAGGCGGCAGCAGGTCGGTAGTCAGGTAATGTTCCGTCTGCCGAAGGTCAATGAAATTGCGGGGTTGAGGCATGAAACTCAGCACGAAAGGGCGATATGCGATGGTGGCGCTGGCCGATCTGGCGGGCCAGCCGCGTGATTCCCTCTCCTCGCTGGCCGAGATCTCGGCCCGGCAGAACATCTCGCTGCCCTATCTGGAGCAGCTGTTCGTGAAGCTGCGCCGGGCGAATCTCGTCACCTCGGTGCGCGGCCCCGGCGGCGGCTACAGGCTGGCGCGCCCGGCCTCCGAGATCCGGGTTTCGGAAGTGCTCGAGGCGGTGGACGAGACCGTCTCGGCGCTGGAAACCGGCGCCGGCGCCTCGGGCGGACTGTCGGGCACGCGCGAGCAGTCCATGACCAACCGGCTGTGGGAGTGCCTCTCGGCCCATGTCTTCGTCTTTCTCCACCAGACCCGCCTGTCGGACGTGGTGGAAAACGAGCTCTGTCCCTGTCCGGCGGTGCCGACCCTGTTTCGCGTGGTGGACGAGGCATGAGCGCCCCGCGCCACAGCACGGGCGGGCGGGCCTATCTGGACTGGAACGCCACCGCCCCCCTGCGCGAGGAGGCGCGCGCGGCGATGGTCGCGGCGATGGACGTGCTGGGCAACCCGTCCAGCGTCCATGCCGAGGGGCGCGCCGCCAGGGCCCTGCTGGAGCGCGCGCGCGCCGATCTGGCCGAGGCGCTGGGGGCGGCGGGCGCGGATATCGTGTTCACCTCCGGGGCCACCGAGGCGGCGGCGCTGGCGCTGGCCGGGCGGGGGTTGCGCTGCGCCGGCATCGAGCATGACGCGGTGCGCGCCTGGGCCGAGGAAAGCCTTCAGGCCGACGGCGAGGGCCGGGTGCGGGTGGAAGAGCCCGGCCGCAGCACCCTGCAGCTGGCCAATTCCGAGACCGGCGTGGTGCAGGATCTGCCCGAGGGGCTGGCGGTGGTCGATGCCACCCAGGCCTTCGGCAAGCTGCCGCTGGCCTTCAACTGGCTGGGTGCGGAAATGGCGCTGGTCTCGGCCCACAAGCTGGGCGGGCCCAAGGGCGTGGGCGCGCTGGTGCTGCGTCAGGGGCTGGAGGTCGAGGCGCGCATCCGTGGCGGCGGCCAGGAAATGGGCCGGCGCTCGGGCACCGAGAACCTGATCGGCATCGCGGGGTTCGCGGCCGCGGCCAGGGCGGCGGTGCGCGACATCGAGGCCGGGGTCTGGGAGCGCGTGGAGAAGCTGCGCGACCTGCTCGAGGAGGGGCTGCGCGCGGCGGCCCCCGAGGCGGTGATCGCGGGGGGCGGTGCGCGGCGGCTGCCCAACACCACCTGCATCGTGGTTCCCGGCTGGAAGGGCGAGACCCAGGTGATGCAGATGGATCTGGCCGGCTTCGCCATCTCGGCGGGTTCGGCCTGTTCCTCCGGCAAGGTGCGCGCCAGCCGGGTGCTGCGCGCGATGGGATTCGACGAAACGGCCAGCGCCAGCGCGATCCGCCTGTCGCTCGGCCCCGCGACGACCGAGGAAGAGATTCTGCGCTTCGTGGAAAGCTGGGGCGAGGCCCACGGCAAGTTTCTGGCGAAGGCAGCGTGAACGCAATGAAGAAAGGCGAACGGGACATGACGGCGATGGACGACAACATCCGTGAGGGCGTGGACAGGGAAACGGTGGAAACCGTCCGGTCCATGGCCGGGAAGTACAAATACGGATGGGAGACAGAGATCGAGACGGAATTCGCGCCCAAGGGCGTGAACGAGGAGATCGTGCGCCTGATTTCCCGCAAGAACGAAGAGCCGGAGTGGATGACCGAATGGCGCCTGTCCGCCTTCCGCCGCTGGCAGCAGATGGAAGAGCCCCGTTGGGCCATGGTCCGCTATCCGGAGATCGACTACCAGGATCAGTACTACTACGCCAAGCCCAAGAGCATGCAGGAAAAGCCCAAGTCGCTTGACGAGGTGGACCCCAGGCTGCTGGCCACCTACGAGAAGCTGGGCATTCCGCTGCGGGAGCAGATGATCCTGGCCGGGGTCGAGGGCGCCGAGGAAGCCCCGGCGGAAGCGCGCCGGGTGGCGGTGGACGCGGTGTTCGATTCGGTCTCGGTCGGCACCACCTTCAAGGAGGAGCTGGCGAAGGCGGGGGTGATCTTCTGCTCGATCTCCGAGGCGATCCGCGAGCACCCCGAACTGGTGCGCAAGTATCTGGGCTCGGTGGTGCCGCAAAGCGACAATTTCTTCGCCACGCTGAATTCGGCGGTGTTCTCGGACGGCTCCTTCGTCTACGTGCCGCCGGGCGTGCGCTGCCCGATGGAGCTGTCCACCTATTTCCGCATCAACGCCGAGAACACCGGCCAGTTCGAGCGCACCCTGATCATCGCCGACAAGGGCTCTTACGTCAGCTATCTGGAGGGCTGCACCGCGCCGCGGCGCGAGACTTCCCAGCTGCACGCCGCGGTGGTCGAGATCGTGGCGCTGGAGGATGCGGAGGTGAAGTATTCCACCGTCCAGAACTGGTATCCGGGCGACGAGGAAGGCAAGGGCGGGATCTTCAACTTCGTCACCAAGCGGGCCGACTGCCGGGGCGACCGCTCCAAGGTGATGTGGACGCAGGTGGAAACCGGCTCGGCGGTGACGTGGAAATACCCCTCCTGCATCCTGCGCGGCGACGAATCCCAGGGCGAGTTCTACTCCATCGCCATCACCAACAACTATCAGCAGGCCGATACCGGCACCAAGATGGTCCATCTGGGCCGCAACACCCGCTCGCGGATCGTCTCCAAGGGGATCTCGGCGGGGCATGCCCAGAACACCTACCGGGGGCTGGTCTCGATGCACCCCAGGGCGAAGAATTCGCGCAACTACACCCAGTGCGACAGCCTGCTGATCGGCGACAAGTGCGGCGCGCACACGGTGCCCTATATCGAGGTGAAGAACAACTCCAGCCGGGTGGAGCACGAGGCCACCACCTCGAAGGTGGACGACGACCAGCTGTTCTACTGCCGCTCGCGCGGCATGGACGAGGAGGAGGCCCTGGCGCTGATCGTCAACGGCTTCGCCAAGGAGGTGCTGCAGGCATTGCCGATGGAGTTTGCCATGGAGGCGCAGCAGCTGGTGGCGATTTCGCTGGAAGGGTCGGTCGGCTGATGGGGGCCGTGCGGCTCATATCCCGGCCCGCATGGCCCGCGCCTGCTGTCGCTTTCCCGAAAAAGGCGCCACTGCGGCCCCATTTCCGCCGGAAATCCCTGCATGCTGCGGCGGCAGGGGACAAGGCGGAAGACGGCCATGATTTCAGGAAACCGGCAGAGATCGGAATTCGAGAAACGGCTGGAGCGGATCGCCGCGGGCGGCCCGAACACCATGAAGCAGATCCATGTGGGCGTGGCGGACGGGGCCGCGCCGCGCCGTGGCGGGGGGACGCCCGCCATGGGGACGGCGAGCTTCGCGCAGGTGCTGCTGTCGCCCTTCACGGTTCTGACCGCCTTCCTGACCGGCGCGCTGGCGGTGCTGGCGGTGCGGCTTGTCCGCTTTCGCTACCTCGGCGAGGGGCTGAGAGGCGAGGAGCCTCTGGCCGCCATGGCCTGGGATGCGGCCGGCGCGCTGGCGGTGCTCATGGTGCTGCGGGTGGTGCTGCGCTCGGGGGGATGGCTGCGCACCCCGCCGCGGCTGCTGGGGGCCGCGGCAATGCTGGTGGGCATGCACAACCTGGTCTACCTGCAGCCCGCGCCCTTCGAGGCGCTGTTCTCGCCCGCCTGGGTGGCGGAGGTCATGAGACAGACCGCCCCCCGCACCCTGCTGCTGGCCGGCACGAGCTACGAACTGCCGCAACGGCCCGCCCAGGGCGAAGAGCCGACCATGCCGCGCATCCTGCGGCTGGACTGACGCCCCGCCTGCGCCGCGCGCCCCGCGGCCGGGCTGTCATCATCATCTCAACACCAAGGCCCCCCGCGCCCTGACGGCGACGGGGCCTGACGCAATTCAACCGCATCACAGGACGGAAAGACACATGCTGGAAATCAGGAATCTCAAGGTGAAACTCGAAGAGGAGGACAAGCAGATCCTCAAGGGCGTGGACCTGACCGTCGATGCGGGCACGGTGCATGCGATCATGGGGCCGAACGGCTCGGGGAAATCGACGCTGTCCTATGTGCTGGCCGGGCGCGAGGGCTATGAGGTCACCGAAGGGTCGGCCACGCTCGACGGCGCCGACCTGCTGGAGATGGAGCCCGAGGAACGCGCCGCCGCGGGCCTCTTCCTGGCCTTCCAGTATCCGGTGGAAATCCCCGGCGTGGGCAACATGACCTTCCTGCGCACCGCGGTGAACGCCCAGCGCAAGGCGCGCGGCGAGGAGGAGCTTTCGGCCGGCGAATTCCTCAAGGAAATCCGCGCCAGGGCATCGATGCTGAAGATCGATGCCGAGATGCTCAAGCGCCCGGTGAACGTGGGCTTTTCGGGCGGCGAGAAGAAGCGCAACGAGATCCTGCAGATGGCCATGCTCCAGCCGAAGATGTGCATCCTCGACGAAACCGACTCGGGCCTCGACGTGGATGCCATGAAGCTGGTGGCCGAGGGCGTCAACGCCCTGCGCGACGAGGGCCGGGCGTTTCTGGTGATCACCCACTACCAGCGGCTGCTCGACCACATCAGGCCGGACGTGGTGCACATCATGGCCGGTGGCCGGATCGTCAAGACCGGCGGGCCGGAGCTGGCGCTGGAGGTCGAGAACCACGGCTATGCCGACATCCTTCAGGAGGTGGCATGATGGCGCTGGCACAGGCGAAACGGGCGGCCACCGAGGCGCGGCTGGCCGCGCTCGAGATTCCCGCCGGGGGCGGCTGGGCCGCCCGGGCGCGCGAGGAGGCGCTGGCGCGGCTGCGCGAGACGGGCCTGCCGGCCCGGCGCGACGAATACTGGCGCTACACCGACCCGGTCGCGCTCAATGCTCCCGCGCCCGAGCCCGCCGCCCTGTTCGACCCGCAGGAGCCGATGCCCTTTTCCGAGGTGGACCGGCTGAAGGTGGTCTTCGTCGACGGGGTGTTCGACCCGGAGGCCTCGGACGACCTTTCCATGGCCGGCATCGAGATCGAGCGCCTCGCCGAGGCCGCCGCCCGTGACATCCACTGGGCGAAGGATCTCTACGGCGTGCTCGAGGCGCGCGGCCAGTCGCCGGTGCCGCGCCCGCTGGCGGCGCTGAACACGGCAGCCGCCACCGACGGCATCGTGATCCGGGTGACCGGCAAGGCGCCCAGGCCGGTGGCGCTGATCTATCTGCACCGCTCCGAAACCTCCGACGCGGTTCTGCACCATCTGGTGCGGGTCGAGGAGGGGGCCGAGCTGACGCTTCTGGAAAACGGGCCGGCGGCGGCGCGGCTCAACAAGGTGCTCGAGGTGGACGTGGCCGATGGCGGCGCCTTCCACCATGTGCGCGCCCAGGGCCGCGACCACGAGCGCCGCGCCGCCACCCACATCTTCGCCCGGCTCGGCGAGAAGAGCGTCTTCAAGAGCTTCACGCTGACCGTCAACGGCAAGCTCACCCGCAACGAGACCGTCATCGAGCTGACCGGCGACAATGCCGTGGCCCATGTGGCCGGTGCCGCGCTGGGGGATGCCGATTTCCACCATGACGACACCGTCTTCATCACCCATGACGCGGTGGAATGCGAAAGCCGGCAGGTGTTCAAGAAGGTGCTGCGCAACGGTGCGGTGGGGGTGTTTCAGGGCAAGATCCTCGTCCGCCCCGGCGCCCAGAAGACCGACGGCTACCAGATCAGCCAGGCGCTGCTGCTTGACGACGACAGCCAGTTCCTGGCCAAGCCGGAGCTGGAAATCTACGCCGATGACGTGATCTGTTCGCACGGCTCCACCTCCGGGGCGATCGACGAGACGGCCATGTTCTACCTGCGCTCGCGCGGGGTGCCCCGGGACGAGGCGCAGGACCTGCTGGTGATCGCCTTCCTCGCCGAAGCCATCGACGAGATCGACGACGAGGCGATCGCCGACGACATCCTGGCCCGGCTGCAGGCCTGGCTGGCCCGCCGCCGGCGGTGAGGCATGAGCGTCACCCGTGACATCGTCCGCTCCTGGCGCAGCCCGCGCGAGGTGATGCGCCGCCACCTCGCGCTGGGCCGGCGCGAGGACCGGGCGCTCATCTTCCTGATGGTCGCCTGCATCATCATCTTCGTCGGCCAGTGGCCGCGGCTGAGCCGCGAGGCCTTCTTCGACCCTTCCATGCCGCTTGATGCGCGCCTGGGGGGGGCGCTTTTCGGCTGGCTCTTCGTGGCGCCGCTGGCCTTTTACGTGATCGCCGCCCTCAGCCACATGGTGGCACGGCTCTTCGGCGGCCGGGGCAGCTGGTTCGGGGCGCGCCTGGCGCTGTTCTGGTCGCTGCTGGCAGCCTCGCCGCTGTGGCTGCTGGTGGGGCTGGTGGCCGGCTTCATCGGCCCCGGGATCGAACTTTCCGTCACGGGGGCCATTGCGCTGCTGGCCTTTCTCGTGATCTGGATACTGTCACTGGTCGAGGCGGAAAGCGGGAGAGACGGCGGGTGAATTTCGATGTGAAGTCTCTGGTTTCGGCAGCAATCGACACGCTGCGCGATCCGCGCGAGGGCGCGCGGCGGGTGATGGCGCTGCAGATCCCGCGCAGCAGCCGCTGGGAGGCGGTGCTGCTGGTGGTGGTGCTCTCGGCGCTTCTGTCGGAGCTGACGCTGCTTCTGGGCAGCGCCTCGGGCGGGATGATGATGGGCGGCGGCCTGCTGCACAGCCCGCTGGCCGTGGGCACGCTGCAGCTGGCGGTGCTCATGGTGCTGATCTGGGGGATGTACGCCCTCGGCCGGCTGGCGGGCGGCACCGGCAGCCTGGACGATGCCATCATGCTGGTGGTCTGGCTGCAGGCCATCATGCTGGGCCTGCAGGTGGTGCAGCTGGCCGCGATGCTGCTGCTGCCGCCGCTGGCCAGCCTGATCGGGCTGGGCGGGATCCTGCTGTTCTTCTATCTGCTCACCATGTTCACCACCGAGCTGCACGGCTTCAACTCTCCCGGTGCGGTGTTCATCGCGATTCTCGGGGCGATGGTGGGGTTCATCATG
>WFPZ01000149.1 GCA_015487335.1 Paracoccaceae bacterium | reverse complement strand
GACTGGCTGCCCATGATGATGCCCACCCTGGCTTCGCTCATGTCTGCGCTCCGTCAAAAGGAAGGCGCAATATAGCCGGATGCGCGGCTCACGCAATGATGTCCGGGGTCAGTTCGTCCTCGATGAGGGCGATCTGGTCCTTGAGCTGCAACTTGCGTTTCTTGAGCCGGCGCAGGCGCAGCTGATCGGCGCGCCCGCTTTCCTGCAGGGCATCTATGGCTTCGTCGAGGTCGCGGTGCTCTCGGCGCAGGACTTCCAGCTTCACGCGAAGCTGTTTCCTGTGGTTCATTTCCGGGGTTTCGGTCATCTTTCGCCCGCCCAGTGGCTTTCGCGCGTGACCAAAATACCGGAATTCGGGCGTCTGGCCAAGGGAATGCGGCAGTGGTGCCCTTGCAGGGGCCGCAAACCACCCCCATATTTGCATCGGGCTGCCGGAACGGGGCCTGAAATGTGGACTGTCGCTTGCTCAAGGACGTGCCGATGACGAAACTGACTCTCAGTACTCACCCGTTTCTGCTCGGGTTCGAACAGCTGGAACGGCTGGTGGAGCGCACCGCCAAATCCGAGCTGGGGGGATACCCTCCCTTCAACATCGAGCAGACCAGCGAAAACAGTTACCGGATCACCCTTGCTGTGGCCGGGTTCGCCGAAGATGACCTGTCGATCACGGTGGAAGACCGGCAGCTTGTCATTCGCGGCAGGCAGGAAGAGGACGGCGACCAGCGGCGCTTCCTGCACCGGGGAATTGCGGCGCGGCAGTTCCAGCGCTCCTTCGTTCTGGCCGATGGTGTCGAGGTGGCCGGCGCAACCCTGGAGAACGGGCTGCTTCATGTGGACCTGAAGCGCCAGACGCCCGAGACGGTGGTTCGCAAGATCGATATCAGGCGAGTTTGAGAGCCGGAGAAGTGAGATGAATACCAAGTACGAGTTTCTGCCGGACGGTGGCGAAAGGATCGTCTACGTGCGGCCGGTCAAAATGGAAGAGCTGCCTGACGAGATCAAGGCGCATGTCCAGGCCCAGGGCGCGGAGAAGCTCTATGCGGTGCACAGTGCAGACGGAGAGCGGCTTGCGCTGGTGCGCGACGAGCGCCTGGCCTTCGTGCTGGCCCGCCAGAACGATCTGGCCCCCGTTTACGTGAACTGACGACGGCCGCGGGTTTTCCGCGGCCGCGCCCTTGTGGCCGGGCGGGGCGCGCAGCCCGCACTGCCGCCCCTTCTCATGTGCAGGAGCGGGCGGCTCAGACCTTGATCAGCCCCATCTGCTCGAGTTTCAGAATCACCTGATGGGCGCAGTGGTCCACTTCCACGCCTTCGGTGTCCAGCCGCAGCTCGGGGTTTTCGGGCACGTCGTACGGGTCCGAGATGCCGGTGAATTCCTTGATCTTGCCTTCGCGGGCCAGCTTGTAGAGGCCCTTGCGGTCGCGCCGCTCGCACTCTTCGAGAGAGGTGGCCACATGGACCTCCACGAAGGCGCCGAACTGTTCGATCTCTTCGCGCACCGCGCGGCGGGTGGCGGCATAGGGCGCGATCGGGGCGCAGATTGCGATGCCGCCGTTCTTGGTGATCTCGGCGGCAACAAAGCCGATCCGGCGGATGTTGAGATCGCGGTGCTCCTTGGAAAAGCCCAGCTCGCTGCTGAGGTTCTTGCGCACGATGTCGCCATCCAGGAGCGTCACCGGCCGGCCGCCCATCTCCATCAGCTTGACCATCAGCGCGTTGGCGATGGTTGATTTTCCCGAACCGGAAAAGCCGGTGAAGAACACCGTGAACCCCTGCTTGTGACGGGCCGGGTAGCGGCGGCGCAGCTCCTCCACCACCTCGGGGAACGAGAACCATTCCGGTATTTCCAGCCCCTCCGAGAGGCGCCGGCGCAGCTCGGTGCCCGAGATGTTGAGCACGGTCGCACCCTCTTCCACCTCGTCGGCGGGCTCGTATTGCGCGCGCTCCTGCACGTAGACCATGTGCTTGAAGGGCACCATCTCGATGCCGATCTCGTCCTGGTGCTGGCGGAACAGCTCCTGCGCGTCATAGGGGCCGTAGAAATCCTCGCCCCGAGAGTTCTTGCCGGGGCCCGCGTGGTCGCGCCCGACGATGAAATGGGTGCAGCCGTGGTTGCGGCGGATGATGCCGTGCCAGACCGCCTCGCGCGGGCCGGCCATGCGCATGGCGAGGTTGAGCAGGCTCATGGTGGTGGTGGCGGCGGGGTACTTGTCGAGCACCGCCTCGTAGCAGCGCACGCGGGTGAAGTGATCGACGTCGCCCGGCTTGGTCATGCCCACCACCGGGTGGATCAGGAGGTTGGCCTGGGCCTCGCGGGCGGCGCGGAAGGTGAGCTCCTGATGCGCCCGGTGCAGGGGGTTGCGCGTCTGAAAGGCCACCACCCGGCGCCAGCCCAGCTTGCGAAACAGCGCGCGCAGCTCGTTGGGGGTGTCGCGCCGTGCCTTGAAGTCGTAATGGACGGGCGGCTGGATGCCGGTGACCGGCCCGCCCAGGTAGACGGGCCCGGCGGTGTGATGCAGATAGTTGACGGCCGGGTGCGCCACATCGTCGGCGCCGAACACCTTCTCGGCTTCGTGGCGCTTGTCGGGCACCCATTTGTCGGACACCGACATGATGGCCAGGATCACGCCTTCCTGGTCGCGCAGGGCGATGTCCTGGCCCGGTTCGATGGCGGCGGCGAATTCCTCGGACACGTCCAGCGTTATCGGTATCGGCCAGAGCGTGCCGTCGGCCAGACGCATCCTTTCGACGACGTTTTCGTAATCGTCCCGCCCCAGAAAGCCCTTGAGCGGGTAGAAGCCGCCGTTCATCAACAGCTCCAGGTCGCAGATCTGGCGCGGGGTCAGATCCCAGCTGGGCAGATCGCCGGCTTCCTGCTTCAGCTTCTGGGCGCTTTCGTAGGAAACGTAAAGCTCCGGAATTGGAGCGAGATTGGGCAATTGCATCTTTTCGGGCCTTCCGGGCTGCGGGCAAAATACGTGAATTGCCCGCGCTTTAGCGTGGCATTGCGGCAGGATTCAAGCAAGGTGAGACAATTTTCGGGAAATACGGCGGATGTTGTGCGAAACCGCCAGCGGCAAGGCGAAACGTTTGCCGCCGCCCCCCGGAGCGGACGGATTTCCTTTCGGCCCGCCGGGGCTGCCCCCGGCAGGCCGGTTCATGGGCCGCTCAGCCTGCCTCCTGCTCGGCGAGGAAGCGCTCGACCTCCAGCGCGGCCATGCAGCCCATGCCGGCGCTGGTGACGGCCTGGCGGTATTTCCAGTCGGTCAGGTCGCCCGCGGCGAAGACGCCGGGGATGGAGGTGGCGGTGCTGTCGGGCCTGGTGACCACATAGCCGCCCATGTGGGTTTCCAGCTGGTCCTTCACCAGCTCCGAGGCCGGGGCATGCCCGATGGCGATGAACACGCCCTTGCAGGGGATTTCGGTGATCTCGCCGGTTTTCACATGCCTGGCGCGCACCCCTTCCACGGCAAGCGGGTCTTCGGATCCGAAGACCTCCTCGAGGGTATGGTTCCACAGCACCTCGATCTTTTCGTTGTTGAGCAGCCGGTGCTGGAGGATCTTCTCGGCGCGCAACTCGTCGCGGCGGTGGATGAGCGTGACCTTGGAGGCGAAATTGGTCAGAAACAGCGCCTCTTCCACGGCCGTGTTGCCGCCCCCGACCACCACCACCTCCTGGCCGCGGTAGAAGAAGCCGTCGCAGGTGGCGCAGGCCGAGACGCCGAAGCCCTTGAACTTCTCCTCGCTCGGCAGGCCCAGCCAGCGGGCTTGGGCGCCGGTGGCGAGGATCACCGCATCGGCCGTGTAGGTGGTGCCGCTGTCGCCGCGGGCCGTGAAGGGCCGTTTCGACAGGTCGATGCTGTTGATGTGATCGGCGATGATCTCGGTGCCGACGGCGCGGGCATGGGCCTCCATGCGCGCCATCAGGTCGGGGCCCTGCACCTCGATGTCGCCGGGCCAGTTTTCCACCTCGGTGGTTATGGTCAGCTGGCCGCCGGGCTGGATGCCCTGAATCAGGACCGGCTCCAGCATGGCGCGGCTGGCATAGATGCCGGCGGTATAGCCGGCCGGCCCCGACCCGATGATGAGAACCCTGCTGTGTTTCGATTCCGCCATTTCTGCCCCCGATGTTCCGATTTCACCGTCCCGATATAGACATCGGCGCGAGAGGATGGAAGAGAAGCCGCCGCTGATGCGTCGGTTCCGCGCAATGGGGCCTTCCGAGAAGGAAATTTCGCAACCCGGAAACATTATTGCGCAACCGGGAACGGAATCGTACAAGATGCAAAACCTGCGAGAGAGAGACCATGGCCACCAGCAAGCTTGACCCGATCGACCGCAAGATCCTGGCCGAACTTCAGGCCGATGGGCGCATGACCAATGTCGAACTTGCCAAGCGCGTGGGCATTTCCGCTCCGCCCTGCCTGCGCCGGGTGCGCACGCTCGAGGAAAGCGGCTACATTCGCGGGTATCATGCCGATGTGAATGCCCGCGCGCTGGGTTTCGAGGTGCAGGTCTTTGCCATGGTCGGGCTGCAGAGCCAGGCCGAGGCCGACCTTTCCGCCTTCGAGGAACGCTGCCGGAACTGGCCTTTGGTGCGCGAGTGCCACATGCTCAACGGCGAGGTGGATTTCATCCTCAAATGCGTGGCGCCGGATCTTTCCACCTTCCAGAATTTCCTCACCGAGGAACTGACCGCCGCGGAAAACGTGATCAGCGTCAAGACATCGCTGGTGATCCGCTGCGCCAAGGACGAGCCGGGGGTTCCGTTCGAGATTCTCGAGGAACGGCTGAGCCGCAACCCCTGACGGCGTCAGCTTCGGCGGGGGTGGTGCAGGGGGCCGAAACCGGAGATGTCCTCCACATGCGGAAACAGCGACATGTAGAGCAGGAACATCTCTCTGGAGAGGTGGATGCGGGGAGCGGCGCCGGGGTGGAAGCTTTCGGCCAGCACGCCGTTGGCGCGCAGCAGGCAATGGCGCTCGAGCCCGAGGTGGAAGACCCGCACCGGTGAGACCGGGCGGATGCGGATCACCGATTCGTTGTCGGTGAGCTCGCCGATGTCATGCAGCGGCGAAGAGGAATCGACCGCGAAAAGCCCCGGCAGGATCCGCGCCGAGGGGCCGAGAAGCAGATCGGGGGCGCAAGGATCGAGCCCGAAACTGCCATCGCTGATGCGGTAGAGACAGGCCCGGGGCAGGCCGATGGCTTCGCCCTGGGGGAAAAGCGTCATCGAGCCGATCCACGCAAGCCTGCGGTTGCCGCTGTCGGCGGTGGCCAGCCTGTCGCCCGGCTGCAGGTCCTCGACGGCGACATAGCCTTCGGTGGTCTGGATCAGCGTGCCCTGGGCGAAGGCGCTGAAGGCCTGTTCGAAGATCGGGAGAGCCGGCGCCACGGCAGATTTCGAGGCCGCCGCACCGGTGGCGTCCAGCCAGCGGATGTCGTAGCGGCGGGTCACGACCGTATTCACCGCCGGCCGCGGCGGGCGGGAGATGTGGCCCTTGACAGTCCAGGCCTGTTGCCCGGTCGTCGGCGGTGTCTGGGGCAACGCTTTCATGGGGCTATCCTCGCACTGGTCACGTTCGACACATCGGCCGGCACCGGCAATCGCGGGCGCTCAGGCGCTCTTGCGGGCCTTCCCGGCGGCTCGTTGCGCGACGCGCGCCTTCCAGCCGTTTCGCCCGGGGCCGCGGGCCCAGGGCATCTTCACGCTCTCGCTCCGGGCTTCCCTGATGGCCGATTGCAGCCAGCGCCGTTTGCCGTTCATGCCTTTGCTCCTCATGCCGCGCCACGCGGGCGCTGTTTTCGTTACCCCCATTGTGCTTCGGCAATGGGGCGGAGGTTTGGCGCGGGGTTGAAAAAATGCGGGGCCGGCACGGCGGGGCGAGAAGGGGGCAGGCCGGGCGGCGAAAGGGGCAAGGCAATGAAAAACGGGAAATTTTCCGGCTGCCGGGCGGGAAGGGCCGCGTGGCCTGCCGGTTTCATCGCGCGCCCTGCCACGTAATCGCCACGATCCGGGAGGTGTCGCCCATGCGCCGATGGCGGCGCGAGGGGCGCCATCACAGCCGGATGGCCGAGATCAGCCGGCCGTAATCGGCCTCCTTGCGGTGGGTGCTGCGGCGGTAGGAGAAGAACCGCTCTTCGTCGGAATAGGTGCAGTGGCGGGTCCATTCGGCCTGGGCGATTCCGGCCCGGCGCAGCCGGTACAGCCCGAAACCGGGCAGATCGAACAGGTAGCGGTCGCCTTCGCCATTGGCGAAGAAACGGGCGTTTTCGGGATCGTCCGCGAGGAACTCGTCCAGCAGCTCGGGGCCCACCTCGTAGGCACGCTGGCTGATCGTCGGGCCGATCACGGCGTTGATGTTCTCGCGCCGCGCGCCAAGGCGTTCCATCGCCTCCAGGGTGGCTTCCAGAACGCCGGCCAGTGCCCCACGCCAGCCGGCATGGGCCGCCCCCACCACGCCGGCCTGCCTGTCGGCCAGCAGAACCGGCTGGCAATCGGCCGTCAGCACCGCCAGCGCCTGCCCGGGCCGGTCGGTGACCAGCGCGTCGGCCTGCAGGCCGCTGGGGGTGGGGGCGTCTTCCACCACGTGAACCCGGGCCGAATGCACCTGATGCAGGGTGTGCAGCCTGTCGGGCTCCACGCCCAGGGCGGCACTCACCCGCGCCCGGTTGATCGCCACCGCCTCGGCCAGATCGGAAGAGCCGGTGCCGCAGTTGAGCCCGGAAAACACCCCCGAGGAGGCCCCGCCCTGACGGGTGAAGAACCCGTGTCGAAGCGGCCTCAGAAGGGGGGATGTGATGATGTCCAGGCTCATGCGGAAAACCCCGGTGGTGGCGGAGAGGCCACGGGCGTGATCGCCAGGGCCTTGAACAGGGTCCCCATTTCCTGCGGGTGGGTCAACCGCCGATGCGCCGCCACATGCGCCTCCAGCCGCGCCCCGCTCAGCCCCGCGGCCAGACGGCGGGCGCGCTCGGTGATTCCGAGGCGCTCCAGCAGCACGCCCTGCGGAACAAGCGCCGAGCAGGCCGCGCCCTCGGCCCGGGCGGCCCGGGCAAGGGGCTCGAAATCCACATGCGCGGTGAGATCGGCCTCGCCGGGATTGGCCAGAGGATCCTCGGGGCGGTGGGCGCGCAGCGCCTGCCAGGTGTCGCCCAGCGAGCGCCAGCCGCCATAATCGACGATCAGCGCCGCCCCGCCGTGGCGGGCGATGCGCCGGGCAAGCTCGGACACGATCGGCAACGCCGGCTGGCAGGTCTCGACGATGTCGCCGGGGCGGGTGTCGGCCAGCCGGTGCTCCAGCGCGGCCAGCGGGGCGGGAGGGGCGAGCTTCAGCACCAGCCGCTCGCCCTCCAGCGCCACCAGCCGCTCGCTCCAGCCGCCCTCGGCACGGGTGAACTGGCGAATCGGCAGGGCGTCGAAAAACTCGTTGGCGACCAGAAACAGCGGCGCCTCGGGCAGTTCGGCTGCCGCCCCGATCCAGCTGACGCCTTCGTCCTCCAGGGTCTGGCGCTGCACCTGCCGCAGGGCCCGCGAGGCCTCGACCAGCACCACCCTCGCCGCCTGGCGGAAACCGGGCACGGCGCGGGTGGCGCGCAGCATGTCGGCCATCAGCGTGCCGCGCCCCGGGCCCAGCTCGGCCAGGGTGAAGGGGGAGGGGCGGCCCTGATCGAGCCAGCTCTGGGCCAGGGCCAGGCCCAGCAGTTCTCCGAACATCTGGCTGATCTCGGGGGCGGTGATGAAATCGCCCTGCCGGCCGAACGGGTCGCGCGTGGCGTAATAGCCGTGTTCGGGGTGCAGCAGGCACTCGGCCATGTAGTCGGCGATGCTCATCGGCCCGTGCCGGGCGATGCGCCGGGCGAACTGCCGGGCCAGGGGCGTCATGCCCGGCGGCGCGCCCAGACGATCACCCCGATGCCGATCACGATCATCGGCAGCGACAGCAGCTGCCCCATGCTCAGCCCGAAGGAGGCGGTGCCGATGACATATCCCATCGGGTTGTCGGGCGTGATGAACTGGGCATCGGCCTGGCGAAAGAACTCGACGAAGAACCGCGCCGCGCCGTAGCCTGCGAAGAACAGCCCCGCCGTCTGGCCCGGCACCTTCAGCCAGCCGCGCTTCCACACCAGCACCAGCAGCACGACCCCCAGCACCAGCCCTTCCAGCCCGGCCTCGTAAAGCTGCGAGGGGTGGCGGGCGCACAGGCCCTCCACGCCGGGGCAGTCCTGGGCCTCCGGGCCGGGGAAGATCACCGCCCAGGGCACGTCGGTGGGTCTGCCCCAAAGCTCTGCGTTGATGAAATTGGCGATCCTGCCCAGCAGAAGCCCCGGCGGCGTGGCAAAGGCCATGGCATCGGCCACCGAGGCGACCGGCAGGCCGTGCCTGCGCGAATACCACCACACCGCCACCACCACGCCGAGGAAGCCGCCGTGAAACGACATGCCGCCCTGCCAGACCTTCACGATGTCCACCGGGTTGGCCAGGTAATAGGCCGGCTGGTAGAACAGCACGAAGCCCAGCCGCCCGCCGACGATCACCCCGATGATGATCCAGGTGAGCAGGTCTTCCAGCTGCTCCAGCGTCATCGGCGGGGTGTCGTTCTTCCACAGCTGCGGCGTCTTGATGGCGCGGGCGATCATCCGCCAGCCGATCAGGATGCCGACGATATAGGCCAGCGCATACCAGCGCAGGGCGAATTCGAAAAAGCCCAGGTCGATGGAGAAGATTTCGGGCCCGATGTTCGGGAAGGGAATGGCCGCTTTCAACATGGGTGCATGGATGGGCAGGCGCCGGGCGGAAGTCAACCTTGAGCTTGGCCGGCTTTGGGCGCATACAGGGGCGTCGGATGGCGGAGGGCACGATGCAGAGCCGTGGCAAGATTTTCGAAGACATTTCGCAGTTGATGACCAACGCGATGGGGGTGGCCCAGGGCGCCAGGGAAGAGGCCGAAACGGCCATGAAAAGCTGGATGGACAGGTGGTTGGCCGACCGCGACCTCGTCACCCGCGAAGAGTTCGAGGCGGTGCGCGCCATGGCCCGGAAGGCGCGCGAGGAAAACGAGGCGCTGAAGGCCCGGATCGAGGCTCTCGAGGCGGCAATGGCGAAAAAGCCCGCCCGACGCACCACGAAGAAATAGAATCAAATCTTTGCGAGCTGCCGGATAGGGGCGCGATGAGCTGCGCAGCCCGGCGGCGGGGTGTGCGCAAAACCCGCGCAGGGCGTGCAAATTTGCCCGAACTGAAAATATCGCTTTACAGAAACCCGCTTTCCTTACACCATATGTTGTAAGGCTGGCGCTGGTATACGCCGGTTCTTGAGCAGGCACCGATTTCTGGTGTTCCGGGCCCCTCATGGGGCCAGATAAAGAATGAGGCCGGGCATGTCGCTTTCAGAACATGATTTCCAGACCGAAGACCTGCACCCGATCGACATCGTCGAGCATCTGGCCCAGCACCACGACTGGGAGTTCGACCGCGTCGCCGACGACCAGATCGCCATGGCGGTCGAGGGCCAGTGGCGCACCTACTCGATCACGCTTGCCTGGTCGGGCCATGACGAGACGCTGCGCCTGATCTGCACCTTCGAGATGGAGCCCCCCGAAGCGCGGCTGCCCCAGATCTACGAAATTCTCAACCGCGCCAACGATCTGTGCTGGGCCGGGGCCTTCACCTACTGGCATGCCCAGCGGCTGATGGTCTATCGCTACGGGCTGCTGTTGTCGGGCGGCCAGGTGGCCGGGCCCGAGCAGATCGACACGCTGATCACGACGGCAGTGCGCGCGGCCGAGCGTTTCTACCCGGCCTTCCAGCTTGTCGCCTGGGGAGATCGCACCCCCGAGGACGCCATGCAGGTGGCGATCGCCGAGGCTTACGGCCGGGCCTGAGCGCAAGGGCGGTTCCCACCGCCGCGAAAAGCGTTAATCTGGCCCCGCAATGAAAGGGGGCCTCATGGACATGCTCGAAATTGCCCGCAGGGGGCTGGTGCTTGCGGGGTGCGGCAAGATGGGTTCGGCCATGCTGCAGGGCTGGCTGGCGGAAGGGCTGCCGGAAGCGGGGGTGTGGGTGATCGACCCGAAGCCCTCGGACTGGCTGAAATCCTTGCGAGAGGTGCACCTCAATGCCGAGCTCCCGCCCGATCCGGCGGTGGTGGTGGTGGCGGTCAAGCCTCAGATGATGGACGAGGCCCTGCCTGCGCTGCGCCGTTTCGGCGAGGGGCGCACGATCTTCCTTTCCATTGCCGCGGGCACGCCGATCTCGACCTTCGAATCGGTGCTGGGCGCGGCCACGCCGGTGATCCGGGCCATGCCCAACACGCCTGCCGCCGTGGGGCGCGGCATCACCGCGCTGGTGGGCAATGCCTGCGCCGACGAGGCGGCGATGGCGCTGGCCGAGGGGCTGCTCTCGGCGGTGGGGCAGACGGTCCGGCTGGCCGACGAAAGCCAGATGGACGCGGTGACCGCCGTTTCCGGCTCGGGTCCGGCCTATGTGTTCCTGCTGATCGAATCGCTGGCGGCGGCCGGCGAGGCCGAGGGGCTGGCCCCCGATCTGGCCTTGCGCCTGGCGCGTGCCACCGTGGCCGGCGCCGGGGCGCTTGCCGAGGCCTCCGAGGAAAGCCCCGCCCAGCTGCGCATCAACGTCACCAGCCCCGGCGGCACCACGGCGGCCGCGCTCGAGGTGCTGATGGACGAGACGGCCGGCCTGCCGGCGCTGATGCGCCGGGCGGTGCGCGCTGCGGCCGCGCGCAGCCGGGAGCTGGGAAAATGAGCACCATCTCCTTCGACGATTTCCTGAAGGTGGACATCCGCGTGGGCCGGATCGTCCGCGCCGAACCCTACCCCGAGGCGCGCAAGCCGGCCTGCAAGCTGTGGGTCGATTTCGGCCCCGTCCTGGGCGAGAAGAAAAGCTCGGCCCAGATCACCCGCCACTACACGCCCGAAGATCTGATCGGCCGGCAGGTGCTGGCGGTGGTCAACTTCCCGCCCCGGCAGATCGGCAGGTTCATGTCCGAGGTGCTGGTGCTGGGGGTGCCCGACGAGGACGGCGAGGTGGTTCTGGTCGGGCCGGATATCGAGGTGCCCTCGGGCGGGCGGCTGTACTGAG
>WFPZ01000148.1 GCA_015487335.1 Paracoccaceae bacterium | reverse complement strand
TCCCAGACCACGATATCGGCATCCGAGCCCACCATGATCGCACCCTTTTTCGGGTAGCAGTTCAATATCTTGGCGATGTTCGTTGAAGTGACGGCGACAAATTCGTTCATGGTCAGCCGCCCGGTGTTCACCCCGTGCGTCCACAGCATGGGCATCCGGTCCTCCAGCCCGCCGGTGCCGTTGGGGATCTTGGAGAAATCGCCCACGCCGAAGCGCTTCTGCTCGGTGGTGAAGGCGCAATGGTCGGTGGCCACTACCGAAAGCGAGCCCGATTGCAGCCCCGCCCACAGGCTGTCCTGATGCTTCTTGTTGCGGAACGGCGGGCTCATCACCCGGCGCGCGGCATGGTCCCAGTCCTTGTTGAAATACTCGCTTTCGTCCAGCGTCAGGTGCTGGATCAGCGGCTCGCCCCACACCCGCTTGCCCTGCATCCGGGCCCGGCGGATGGCCTCGTGGGCCTCTTCGCAGGACACGTGCACGATATAAAGCGGCACGCCGGCCATGTCGGCAATCATGATCGCGCGGTTGGCGGCCTCGCCCTCCACCTGCGGCGGGCGCGAATAGGCGTGCGCCTCGGGGCCGGTGTTGCCCTCGGCCAGCAGCTTGGCCGTCAGTTCCGCCACCACGTCGCCGTTTTCGGCATGCACCAGCGCGATGGCGCCCAGTTCGGCAAGCCGCCTGAAGGAGGCGAACATCTCGTCGTCATTGACCATCAGCGCGCCCTTGTAGGCCATGAAGTGCTTGAAGGTGGTGATGCCGCGGTTCACCACCTCGGGCATGTCGTTGAACACCTGCTCGCCCCACCATGTCACCGCCATGTGGAAGGAGTAGTCGCAGTTCGCGCGGGTGGACTTGTTGTCCCACCGCTTGAGCGCATCGAGCAGGCTTTCCCCCTGGTTGGGCAGGGCGAAATCCACCACCATCGTGGTGCCGCCGGCCAGTGCCGCGCGGGTGCCGGATTCGAAATCGTCCGAGGAATAGGTGCCCATGAAGGGCATCTCCAGATGGGTATGCGGGTCGATTCCGCCGGGCATCACGTAGCAGCCGGTGGCGTCCAGCTCCCGGTCGCCTTTCAGGTTCTCGCCGATCTCGACGATCTTTCCGCCATCGATGGCCACATCCGCCTTGTAGGTCAGATCGGCGGTGACGATGGTGCCGTTCCTGATAACTGTGGTCATTGGTCTTCTCCCTGCACCCATGACTTCTTCTGTCCGCAAATTCTCCGGAGGTCCGGGGGCAGAGCCCCCGGCGCGGTTTTCACTCCACGATCTCCGCCGTCTCCAGCACCGCATGCATCAGCACGTCCGCCCCGGCGGTGGCCCATTCCTTGCTGATTTCCTCGGCCTCGTTATGGCTCAGCCCGTCCACGCAGGGGCACATCACCATCGCGGTGGGGGCCACGCGGTTGATCCAGCAGGCATCGTGGCCGGCCCCGGAAATGATGTCCATGTGGCTGTATCCCAGCCGCTCGGCGGCGCGGCGCACCGCGGCCACGCAGCCCTCGTCGAACTTGACCGGATCGAAGCCGCCCACCTTCTCGAACTCCACCTCCAGCCCCATGTCGGCGGCAATCTTCGCCGCCCCCTCGCGGAAGCGGTTTTCCATGTCCTGGATCACCTCCAGCTCCGGCGAGCGGAAATCCACCGTGAACACCGCCTTGCCGGGGATCACGTTGCGCGAGTTGGGGTAGACGTCGATATGCCCCGCCGCCCCCACCGCGTGCGGCTTGTGGCTCCAGGCGATCTCGTCCACCAGCTCCAGCATCCGCGCCATGCCGAGGCCCGCATTCTTTCGCATCGGCATCGGGGTAGAGCCGGTATGCGCCTCCTTGCCGGTCACCGTCACCTGCGTCCAGCTCAGCCCCTGCCCGTGGGTGACCACGCCGATGTCCTTGCCCTCGGCCTCGAGGATCGGCCCCTGCTCGATGTGCAGCTCGAAGAAGGCCTTCATCTTGCGCGCGCCTACTTCCTCGTCGCCCTTCCAGCCGATGCGCTCCAGCTCCTCGCCGAACTTCTTGCCCTCGGCGTCTTCGCGCTCATAGGCCCACTCCAGCGTGTGCACCCCCGCGAAAACGCCGGAGGCCAGCATCGCCGGGGCAAAGCGCGTGCCCTCCTCGTTGGTCCAGTTCACCACCACGATCGG
The DNA here is from genome assembly GCA_015487335.1 of Paracoccaceae bacterium. Classification (GTDB taxonomy): domain Bacteria; phylum Pseudomonadota; class Alphaproteobacteria; order Rhodobacterales; family Rhodobacteraceae; genus S012-89. The sequence goes on along the minus strand of WFPZ01000148.1, from coordinate 14,986 downwards.
GTGCTTCGTCCTGATCCCGAGGTCGTTGAGCGTGCGGACGATCTCCAACCCTCCGAGCACCCCCAGCACGCCGTCGTACTTGCCGCCCGTGGGCTGGGTGTCGAGGTGGCTGCCCACATAGACCGGCAGCGCATCCGGGTCGGTGCCCTCGCGCCGGGCGAACATGGTGCCCATCCGGTCAACGCCCATCTCCAGCCCGGCCTCCTCGCACCATTTCTGAAACAGCGCACGGCCTTCGGCATCTTCGTCGGTCAGCGTCTGGCGGTTGTTGCCGCCGGCCACGCCGGGGCCGATCTTTGCCATTTCCATCAGGCTGTCCCACAGCCTGTCGCCATTGACCTTCAGGTTTTCTCCGGGGGCTGCCATTCGCAATTCTCCTTTCAGTCCAGTGACTTCAAAACCTCGGCCAGGGTTTCGAACAAGGTGTCGACATGCTCTTTCTCGATGATCAGCGGCGGCGAAAGCGCGATGATGTCGCCGGTGGTGCGTATCAGCAGGCCCTTCTCGTAGGCCTTCAGGAAGGCGCTGAAGGCGCGCTTGGTGGGCTCGCCCGGGATCGGCTCCAGCTCCACCGCGCCGATCAGCCCCATGTTGCGGATGTCGATCACATGGGGCAGGCCCTTCAGCGAATGCAGCGCGTCCTCCCAGTAGGGCGCCATATCGGCGGCACGCTGGAACAGGCCCTCCTCGCGGTAGGTCTCAAGCGTGGCGATCCCCGCCGCCGCGGCCATCGGGTTGCCCGAGTAGGTATAGCCGTGGAACAGCTCGATCAGATGTTCGGGGCCCTCCATGAAGGCATCGTGGATCTCCGAGGTCACCAGCACCGCCCCCATCGGAATCACCCCGTTGGTCAGACCCTTGGCGGTGGTGATGATGTCGGGCATGACGTTGAAATGCTCGGCCGCGAAGCTGGAGCCCAGCCGGCCGAAGCCGGTGATCACCTCGTCGAAGATCAGCAGGATGCCATGGCGGGTGCAGATCTCGCGCAGCCGCTCCAGATAGCCCTTCGGCGGCAGCAGCACGCCGGTGGAGCCGGCCATCGGCTCGACGATCACCGCGGCGATGGTCTCCGCCCCGTGCAGCGCCACGATGCGCTCCAGCTCGTCGGCCAGATGGGCGCCGTGCTCGGGCTGGCCGCGGGTGAAGGCGTTCTTTTCCGGCAGGTGGGTGTGGGGCAGATGATCGACGCCGGTCAGCAGGGTGCCGAAGTAGCGGCGGTTGTTGACGATGCCGCCCACCGAGATGCCGCCGAAGCCCACCCCGTGATAGCCGCGCTCGCGCCCGATCAGCCGGGTGCGGCTGCCCTCGCCCCGCGCCCGGTGCCAGGCGAGCGCGATCTTCAGCGCCGTATCAACGCTTTCCGAGCCGGAGTTGGTGAAGAAGACATGCTGGAAGGGATCGGGCGCCATGTCGCGCAGGCGGTTGGCCAGCTCGAAGGCCAGGGGGTGGCCCATCTGGAAGGCCGGGGCGTAATCGAGCTGCCGGGCCTGGCCCTCGATCGCCTCGACGATCTTCGGCCGCGCATGGCCCGCGTTGCAGCACCACAGCCCTGCGGTGCCATCCAGCACCTGCCGCCCGTCGGCGGTGGTATAATGCATGTCCTTGGCGGCCACGAACATGCGCGGCGCCTTCTTGAACTGGCGATTCGCGGTAAAGGGCATCCAGAATGCCGACAGGTCATTCGGAACGGTGGTGCGGTCGAGCGCCATGATCATCCCCCCTGGAAGGTCTCTCGATACGTTTTTCGCATCTTGGAGTTTGACCAAATGGTCAGGATCACGCTAGCAGGGAAACGGAGGCAGTCAAGCACCCGGCGGCGGGGAAAAGGGCGAAAAATGCGCCATGCCGCCCGCCGCCCGTCCGAAGCAGGCGGCGTGGCACCATCGTGCCGCGACAGGTTACATATGGGATGTTGAACATGAACCGGATCCGCACCAAGACGCGCATCCAGCGCAAGAACACCGAGGCCATCCTCGAGGCCGCGCTCGAGGTGTTCTCCAAGCACGGGTTTCGCGGTGCGACCCTGGACCAGATCGCCCAGGCCGCCGGGCTGAGCAAGCCGAACCTGCTGTACTACTTCCCCTCCAAGGAGGACATCCACATTCACCTGCTGTGCGGGCTGATGGATGTCTGGCTGGATCCGCTGCGCGCCATGGACCCCGAGGGCGAGCCGGTCGAGGAAATCGTGGCCTACGTGCTGCGCAAGCTGGACATGGCGCGCGAGCTGCCCCGCGAGAGCCGGCTTTTCGCCAACGAGATCGTGCAGGGCGCGCCGCGCATCCTCGAACAGATCGAGGGCGACCTGCGCGACCTGGTGGACGAGAAGGCGGCGCTGATCAGAAGCTGGATAGAAGCGGGAAAGATCGCGCCGCTCGACCCCTATCACCTGATCTTCTCGATCTGGGCCACCACCCAGCATTACGCCGACTTCGACGTCCAGGTGCGCGGCATCCTCCAGCCCGAGGGAAACGAGCATTTCCGGGATGCGGCCGTGTTCCTCGAGCAGCTCTACCGCCGCGCCCTGACCCCCGCGCCGGCGCAGGGCGGTTCCGTCTGAACCCTTTGTTAACCCGCAGCTGCTAGGGCAGTTCCCGGGTTGGGGGCTCCGGGAAGGGAGCCGATTCGCATGCCGGACATCTTCAGCGCAGTCTCGGGCCTGTCGGCCCAGCTTCAGCCCCGCATCGACACGCCCGCCCCTGCGCCGGCCATCCGCCCGCCGCAGGCGGCCGACGGCGCCGACGGGGCGCGCAACGACAATCTCTCGGGCCGCGAGGGCGGCACGCAGCACCAGGCGCGGCCGTGGTTCACCCCCCGGGCCGAGCCGATCACCGGCCCGCCGCCGGCCTTCCAGGCCAGCCTGCTGGAGGTCGAGACCGACCTGCAGACGGTGATCCGCCGGGTGGCGGAGGCGCGTGCCGGGCAGGCCTTCGCGCCCGCCGCGCCACCGGGCCCCCCGCAAGGCAGCGGACCGGCAGACGGACATGGCTGACTACTCCGCCGCCCGCGCCGCCGGATTGTTGGGGTGCACCGTCCAGTCGGCGGGCTCGGCAGGCACCACCTGCCCGGTGCGCGGGTCCACCTCGCCCGGCGCCAGCCGCTCCATGGTGATGCAGCCCTCCACCGGGCAGACGTTGACGCACAGGTTGCAGGCCACGCATTCCTCGTCCTTGACCTCGAACACCCTGTCCTCGCTCATGGAGATCGCCTGGTGCGAGGTATCCTCGCAGGCCGCATAGCAGCGCCCGCACTTGATGCACAGGTCGGGGTTGATGCGCGCCTTGGTGACATAGTTGAGGTTGAGGTGCTGCCAGTCGATGACATTGGGCACCGCCCGCCCCCTGAAGTCGTCTATCGACGCGTAGCCCTTCTCGTCCATCCACAGGCTCAGCCCCTCGATCATCTCCTCGACGATCTTGAAGCCGTAGGTCATCACCGCGGTGCACACCTGCACCGTGCCCGCGCCCATGGACAGGAACTCGGCCGCGTCGCGCCAGGTGGTGATGCCGCCGATGGCCGAGATCGGCAGCCCCGCGGTGGCCGGATCACGGGCGATCTCGGCCACCATGTTGAGCGCGATCGGCTTGACCGCCGGGCCGCAATAGCCGCCGTGGGTGCCCTTGCCGTCGATGGAGGGCTCGGGCGAGAAGGTATCGAGATCGACCGCGGTGATCGAGTTGATGGTGTTGATCAGGCTGACGGCATCGGCGCCGCCCTTGCGGGCCGCGCGCGCCGGATAGCGGATGTCGGTGATGTTGGGGGTGAGCTTGACGATCACCGGCATGCGCGTGTTGGCCTTGCACCAGCGCGTCACCATCTCGATGTATTCCGGCACCTGCCCCACGGCCGAGCCCATGCCGCGCTCTGCCATGCCATGCGGACAGCCGAAGTTGAGCTCCACCCCGTCGGCGCCGGTTTCCTCGACCAGCGGCAGGATGCGCTTCCAGGCCTCCTCCTCGCAGGGCACCATCAGGCTGACCACCATCGCCCGGTCCGGCCAGTCACGCTTGACCGCCTTGATCTCGCGCAGGTTGACCTCCAGCGGGCGATCGGTGATCAGCTCGATGTTGTTGAGCCCCAGCAGGCGGCGGTCCGCCCCCCACACGGCGCCGTAGCGCGGCCCGTTGACGTTCACCACCGGCGGGCCGTCCTCGCCCAGGGTCTTCCACACCACGCCGCCCCATCCGGCCTCAAAGGCACGCCGGACGTTGTATTCCTTGTCGGTGGGCGGGGCCGAGGCCAGCCAGAACGGGTTGGGGGACTTGATCCCCACGAATTCTGTCGCAAGGTTGGCCATCAGGGGTTCCTCCTCAGTTCGTTCACTTGCAGCGCCTCCACAGAGACGGCTCGGTTTCGTTGTCGATCGACAGGCTCGGGCGGCCATGCCTTCTTCTGCGAAGATGCCGCAACCGGCCCTGCCTCGCGCCCCTCAGGAAAGGGCCGCATGGATGTCTTCCGCCGCGTCGCGCCCCTCGGCCACCGCGGTGACCGTCAGGTCATCGCCGCCGCTGGCGCAATCGCCGCCGGCCCAGACGCCTTCCAGCGAGGTCCGCCCCGCGGCGTCCACCGCGATCTTGCCGCCGCTGATCTCGAGCCCCTCGGGCACGCCCTCCAGCCGCTGGCCGATCGCCTTGAACACCTGGTCGGCGGCCAGACGGAAGGTTTCGCCGGTGCCCTTCAGCGCCCCGTCCTCCTCGACGGTATACTCGAACTCCACCTCGCGCACGGCACCGTTGCCATGCACCGCCACGGGGCGGGCATTGGTGATGATGTGCACGCCCCTGGCGGCGGCCAGCTCCTGCTCATGGACGGAGGCCGCCATCTTCTCGCGGCCGCGCCGGTAGACCAGCGTGACGTTGAGCGCCCCCAGAAGCCGGGCCTGCACGGCGGCGTCGATCGCCGTCATGCCGCCGCCGATCACCACCACATCGCGGCCGATCGGCAAACTGGCGAGATCGGAGGCCTGGCGAAGCTCGGCGATGAAATCGACGGCATTGAGCACGTTGTCGCGCTCCTCGCCCTCCAGCCCCAGGGCATTGACCCCGGCAAGGCCGATCGCAAGGAACACCGCATCGAAATCGGCGCGCAGCTCTTCCAGGGTGAAATCGCGGCCCAGCGCCTTGCCGTTCTCGATGGTGATCCCGCCGATCTTCAGCAGCCACTCCACCTCGGCCGAGGCGAAGCCGCCCGGCGCCTTGTAGGCGGCGATGCCATATTCGTTCAGCCCGCCCGCCTTGGGCCGGGCATCGTAGATCACCACCTCGTGGCCGTGCATGGCCAGCCGGTGCGCGCAGGCCAGCCCGGCGGGCCCCGCCCCCACGACCGCCACCCGCCTGCCGGTGGGAGCGGCGCGGGTGAAGGGATGCTCGCCCCTTTCCATCAGCGCATCGGTGGCATAGCGCTGCAGGCGGCCGATCTCCACCGGCTGGCCTTCGGCCTCGTTGCGCACGCAGGCCTCCTCGCACAGGGTCTCGGTGGGGCAGACGCGGGCGCACATGCCGCCCAGGATGTTCTGCTCGAAGATCGTCCGTGCCGCCGCCTCGGGCAGGCCGGTCTGGATCTGGCGGATGAACATCGGGATGTCGATCGCGGTGGGACAGGCCGCCATGCAGGGCGCGTCGAAGCAGAAGTAGCAGCGGTCGGCAGCCACCGCAGCCTCGTGCGCGTCGAACGGCGGATGAATGTCCGAGAAGTTCTCCTGAAGTGTTTCGGGCGGCAGGCGCCCGGCGACCACGCCTGCGGTAAAGGGGCTGTTCGCCATCTATGTCTCCCTGATCGTTCGCTTCGTTTTGCGCAGATTGCCACAATCTGAAATTTTATCAAATGGTAAATTTTACCCCGGGCAATCCGCAGGGGCGGCAACTGGCGCTTTTCACGCATCATGGGGTGGCGTATAAGCGGGCAACCCAACAGCAGGCCTGCACGGGACAGGCGGCAAACCTTTCGAGGATGGCATGGCAAGACAGAACAAGAATGCGGATGTGGAATTCATCAGGGCGCTGGCTGAGCTGCTTCAGGAAAACGATCTGACGGAACTCGAGGTCAAGCGCGAATACGGCGAGGCCGACAGGCTGAACGTCCGCGTCAGCCGGGCACGGGAAGTGATCGCGGCGCCGGCCCCGGCGCCAGCCGCCGCGGCGGCTCCGGCGGCAGCGGTCCCGGCCGCAGCTGCCCCCGCCCCGGCTGCCGAGGCCGCCCCGGAGCCTGCCGCCGAGGGCGACCCCGCCAACCATCCCGGCTGCGTGACCTCGCCGATGGTGGGCACCGTCTACCTCCAGCCCGAACCGGGCGCCGCGCCTTTCGTCAAGATCGGCGACAGCGTGAAGGAGGGCGACACGCTGCTGATCATCGAGGCGATGAAGACCATGAACCAGATTCCGGCGCCGCATTCGGGCACCGTGAAGCGCATCCTCGTCTCCGACGGCGATCCGGTCGAGTTCGGCGCGCCGCTGATGATCATCGAGTGAGGGGCGCCAGCGGATGATCGAGAAAATCCTGATCGCCAACCGCGGCGAGATCGCTCTTCGGGTGATCCGCGCCTGCCGCGAGATGGGCATCCGCAGCGTGGCGGTGCATTCCACGGCCGACAGCGACGCCATGCATGTGCGCATGGCCGACGAGGCCGTGTGCATCGGCCCGCCGCCCGCGCAGCAAAGCTACCTGTCCATTCCGGCGATCATCTCCGCCTGCGAGATCACCGGCGCGCAGGCCATCCACCCGGGCTACGGCTTTCTGTCGGAAAACGCCAATTTCGTGCAGATCCTCGAGGATCACGACATCACCTTCATCGGCCCCACCGCCGAGCACATCCGCATCATGGGCGACAAGATCACCGCGATCGAAACCATGAAGGCGCTCGGGGTGCCCTGCGTGCCGGGCTCGGAGGGCGCGGTGCCCGATCTGGCCGCCGCCCGCCGGGTGGCCGCCGAGATCGGCTATCCGGTGATCGTCAAGGCCACGGCCGGAGGCGGCGGCCGCGGCATGAAGCTGGCCCTCAACGAAGACGAGATCGACACCGCCTTCCAGACCGCCCGCGCCGAGGCCAAGGCCGCCTTCGGCAATGACGAAGTCTATATCGAGAAATATCTCCAGCGCCCGCGGCACATCGAGATCCAGATATTCGGCGACGGAAAGGGCCGCGCGGTGCATCTGGGAGAGCGCGACTGCTCGTTGCAGCGCCGCCACCAGAAGGTGTTCGAGGAGGCCCCCGGCCCCGAGATCGATGCCGAAACCCGTGCCCGCATCGGCAGGATCTGCGCCGATGCGGTAGCGAGCATCAACTATGCCGGGGCCGGCACGATCGAATTTCTCTACGAGGACGGCGAGTTCTATTTCATCGAGATGAACACCCGTCTGCAGGTGGAGCACCCCGTCACCGAGGCGGTGTTCGGCGTCGACCTGGTGCGCGAGCAGATCCGCGTCGCCGAGGGGCTGCCCATGTCGTTCACCCAGGACGACCTGGAGCTGAACGGCCATGCCATCGAGGTGCGGATCAATGCCGAAAGGCTGCCCGACTTCTCGCCCTCGCCGGGGCGCATCACCCAGTATCACGCCCCCGGCGGGCTGGGGGTGCGCATCGATTCGGCGATTTACGACGGCTATACCATCCCGCCCCATTACGACAGCCTGATCGGCAAGCTGATCGTGCACGGCCGCGACCGCAAGGAGGCGCTGGCACGGCTGAAGCGGGCGCTCAACGAGCTGATCGTGGACGGGGTGGACACCACGATCCCGCTGTTTCGGGAACTGCTGGAAGAGCCCGACATCCTGGCCGGAACCTACAACATCCACTGGCTGGAGAAGTGGCTCGAAAGCAACATGGGCTGACCATGGCGTTCAGGGCCCGGCGCCATGACTGATCGGCTGACCCCGGAGCTGCTGCTGCAGGCCTACGCCTCGGGGATCTTCCCCATGGCCGAAAGCCAGGACGACCCGGAGGTGTTCTGGGTCGATCCCAGCCGCCGGGGAATCCTGCCGCTGCGCGGCTTCCACATCTCGCGCAGCCTGCGCCGCACGATCCGCGCCGAACGCTATACGGCCCGTTTCGACACCGATTTCGAGGGCGTGCTGCGCGGCTGCGCCGATCGCGAGGTCACCTGGATCAACGGCACGATCTTCGACATCTATCTGGAGCTCTTCCATGCCGGCCATGCCCACAGCCAGGAAATATGGGAAGACGACAAGCTGGTGGGCGGAGTCTACGGCGTGGCCCTGGGAGGCGCGTTCTTCGGCGAGAGCATGTTCTCGCGCCGGCGCGATGCCTCGAAGATCGCGCTCGCCTGGCTGATCGACCGGCTGCGGCTGACCGGCTTCACCCTGTTCGACACCCAGTTCATGACGGACCACCTGCGCTCACTGGGCGGGCTGGAAATCAGCCGGCGCGACTATCTGGCGCGGCTGGAAGAGGCGCTGGAAATCTCGGCCGACATCACCGCCCTGCCCTTCCCGCAGACCGCTCAGGGCGTGATACAGCGCAATACCCAGACGTCGTAGCGGGGGTGGTCGAGCGCATTGAGCGCCGGGCTCGAGGCGATCATCCAGCCGCTGAACACCGGCTCCGCCTCGCCCATGTTGCGTATCTCCAGCCAGGCGAAGGCATCGCCCGCCGGGTTGCCCGCCGGATAGCGGCATTCGCCCAGCGTCACCTGGATGCGGCCCAGCTGCCTGGTCTGCCCCGGCTCCAGTTCGAAATCCACCACCTGGCCGGCGATCTTGTCGAGCGCCCGCAACAGCGCGCCCCGCTCGGCCACCATGGCCTCGGTCGCCCGCTCGCGCGCTTCCTGCGCGCCGGGGGGTTCTTCCCCCGATTCGGGCGGGGCGAGCAGATCGGGGAGCGTCTCCTGCTCGATTTCCTGCGCCTGCACGCCCGCGGCCGCCAGCCCGGCCAGGGCCAGCGCAATGGCAAAGGCTGCCACGGCCCCGCGCATCACTGCCCGCCGCTGCCGGAGGCGAATTTCAGCAGCAGCTCCACGATGCTGACGGCGCTCTGGGTATCCTCGATCTCGGAGCCCGGCTCGAGGTTGAAGGGCGAGCCCCCCGGCAGAAGCTCGAGGAAACTGCCGCCCAGCAGCCCCTCCGAAGAGATCACCGCCGCGGTGTCTTCCGGCAGGGCGATGCCCTCGGCCACGGTGAACCGCGCCTCGGCGCGGAAGGTTTCGGGGTTGAGCGCCAGGTCGGTGACGGTGCCCACCTTGACCCCGGCCATGCGCACGTCGGTTCCCACCGTGACGCCCTGTGCCGAGCGGAAGGAGGCAGAGTATTCCTGCGCCCCGCCCGAGGGCCCCGAAAAGCCCGTCAGCTGCCCGGCATAGAGCACGAAGCCGAGGGCCGCCGCCAGGACGACGCCGCCAACGATCACCTCGGTGGTGTTTTCCGACATGCGGCCTACTCCGGCTGCCAGGCCTCGTAGTCGCGCCGCTCCACCGGATGGGGGCGCAGAAGCGAGCCCGGCGGATGATAGGCCAGCGCCGTGCCGGTGAGGTTTTCGTGATGCGGCCGCTCCCAGGGCTTGTGGCGCAGGGGCCGTTTCGTCGGCGGCTCGTCATAGACGTGGTGCAGCCAGCCGTGCCAGTCCGGCGAGATGCGGCTGGCCTCGGCCTCGCCGTTGTAGATCACCCAGCGGCGCTTGCCGTCGGCGGTCTGGTAGAACCTGTTGCCCTGCTCGTCTTCGCCTACCAGCTGGCCCTTGCGCCAGGTGTAGAACTGCGTGTTCAGCGTGGAACCGTTCCACCAGGTCACGGCCCGCAGAAGCATGTTGACGATGCCCATGAAACCCTCCGGTCTTGCCTGAGCCACATATGGCCGAAGCGGCCGGCGAGGTCCAGAGCAAAGGATGGGGCGGGAGCTGTCAGCCTTCTGCTGGCCCTTCGGGCCGGTTCGCGCCCGAGCGCTTGTCGGGACGGCAGACAAGCCCCCGCCCGTTCTGTCGGAGAACACTCTCCCGCGAGAAGCAGGCCCGCCGCCGTCAGCTGGCGCTGGCCTCCTCCTTGTGCTGATCGGCATAGATCAGAAGCGGCTTGGCGTCCGAGGTCACGACCTCTTCGTTGACCACCACCTCCTCGACGCTGTCGAGGCCCGGCAGTTCGAACATGGTGTCAAGCAGGATGTCCTCCATGATCGAGCGCAGGCCCCGCGCCCCCGTCTTGCGGGCGATGGCACGCCGGGCGATGGCGTGAAGCGCGTCATCGGTGAAGGTCAGCTTCACATCCTCCAGCTCGAACAGCCGCTGATACTGCTTTACCAGCGCGTTCTTCGGCTCGGTGAGGATGCGCACCAGCGCCTCCTCGTCGAGATCCTGCAAGGTGGCGATCACCGGCAGACGGCCGACGAATTCGGGGATCAGGCCGAATTTCAGCAGGTCCTCCGGCTCCAGCTCGTTGAGCATGTCGCCGACGCCACGGGTGTCGTTGTCCTTCACGTCGGCACCGAAGCCGATGGCCGAGCCCTTGCCGCGCTGGGCGATGATCTTTTCAAGCCCCGCAAAGGCCCCGCCGCAGATGAACAGGATGTTGGTGGTGTCCACCTGCAGGAATTCCTGCTGCGGATGCTTGCGCCCGCCCTGGGGCGGCACGCTGGCCACGGTGCCTTCCATGATCTTCAGCAGCGCCTGCTGCACCCCCTCGCCCGAGACGTCGCGGGTGATCGAGGGGTTGTCGGACTTGCGGGTGATCTTGTCCACCTCGTCGATGTAGACGATGCCGCGCTGGGCACGTTCCACGTTGTATTCCGAGGCCTGCAGGAGCTTGAGGATGATGTTCTCCACGTCCTCGCCCACGTAGCCCGCCTCGGTCAGCGTGGTGGCATCTGCCATGGTGAAGGGCACGTCGAGGATGCGCGCCAGCGTCTGGGCCAGAAGCGTCTTGCCGCAGCCGGTGGGGCCGATCAGCAGGATGTTGGACTTGGCCAGCTCGATGTCGCTGCCCGCCTTCTGGGCGTGGTTGAGGCGCTTGTAATGGTTGTGCACCGCCACCGAGAGCACCCGCTTGGCATGTTCCTGGCCGATCACGTAATCGTCCAGAACCTCGCAGATTTCCTTGGGGGTGGGCACGCCGTCGGTGGTTTTCAGCCCCGAGGACTTGGTTTCCTCGCGGATGATGTCCATGCACAGCTCGACGCATTCATCGCAGATGAACACCGTCGGGCCGGCAATCAGCTTGCGCACCTCGTGCTGGCTCTTGCCGCAGAACGAACAGTAAAGCGTGTTCTTGCTGTCACCGGAGTTGTTCGCCATCAATCATTCCCGTGGCCCGTGGCCTGTTCATGGTGCGGCCCGAAGGCCCGCGGTTTCGCCCCTCGCCCGAAGCTTAGGTCAGCGTTCATGTGCGCACAACGGCAAAATGTGTCGCTGTGGCCGGCGGGGCACGCCGCGCGCGCCCTCAGCTTTCGTCATCCTCGCCCTTGGCGCGGCTTTCGACGATCTCGTCGATCAGGCCCCATTCCTTCGCCTCTTCGGGCGACATGAAATTGTCGCGCTCCAGCGCCGCCTCGACCACCTTCAGCTTCTGGCCGGTATGCTTGACATAGATCTCGTTGAGCCGGCGCTTGAGCTTCAGCGTTTCCTCGGCGTGGATCATGATGTCGGTGGCCTGGCCCTGATAGCCGCCCGAGGGCTGGTGCACCATGATCCGGCTGTTGGGCAGCGAATAGCGCATCCCCGGCTCTCCGGCGGCCAGCAGCAGAGAACCCATGGAAGCCGCCTGCCCGATCACCAGCGTGCTGACCTTGGGCCGGATGTACTGCATGGTGTCGTAGATCGACAGGCCCGAAGTCACCACCCCGCCGGGCGAGTTGATGTACATCGAGATTTCCTTCGAGGGGTTCTCGGCCTCCAGGTGAAGAAGCTGGGCCACGACCAGCGCCGCAACCCCATCATGGACCGGACCGGAAAGGAAGATGATCCGCTCCTTGAGCAGGCGCGAAAAGATGTCATAGGCCCGCTCGCCACGGCTTGTCTGCTCCACCACCATGGGGACAAGCGTGTTCATGTATATCTCGTAGGGGTCTTTCATGTCCGGCCTCAAGCTGCTGCACTGGTTTTGCGGATAATTCCTTTCGGGAGTCTTAGTGTTGCGGCCGGGGGGCTGCAAGGGCGGGCGGCGAAATGGTGCAAAGTGGCGCGGACCTGCCTCATCCGGCGGTCCAGCCGCCATCCACCATCAGGGACGTCCCGGTGACCAGCGCCGAGGCCTCGGAGGCCAGATAGACCACCGCGCCCATGATGTCGGGCGCCGCGCCCGTCCGGCCCAGCCTGATCTGGCCCTTCACCCGTTCCATCTGCGCGGGGTCCGAGAAGGTGGCCTCGGCAAGCGGCCTGCGGATGAAGGTCGGGCAGATACTGTTCACCCGGATGACGGGGCGGCCGGCCCCGATCAGCCCGTGGGCCTCAGCCGCGGTCAGGAAACAGGCAGCGGTGCCCGGCCCGGGCCATCTTCCCGGCCAAGGCGCGCAGCCGCTCTTCGCCACGAGCCGCAAGACAGACCTCCGCCCCCGCCTCGGCCAGCGCCACCGCGCAGCCCTCGCCGATCTCCGAGGAGGCCCCACCACCAGCGCCCGCTTGCCGTCGGGACGGAAGGAGGGTGTTCAGGGCAGGGTCATCCGGGGCACCGGCCGGGTCAGAGCATGTCTTTCGGGGTTTTCCCCGCGAAGAACGCATCCAGGTTGTCCAGCGCGCGAAAGCCCATGGCATCGCGCGTGGCGGTGGTGGCGCTGCCGATATGGGGCAGCATGAAAATGTTTTCATGCGCCGCGAAGGTGGGGTTGCCGCCCGGCTCGGTGACGAAGCAGTCCAGCCCCGCGGCCGCGAGCTGGCCCGATTCGATCGCCGCCAGCAGCGCCTCTTCGTCAACCAGCGCCCCGCGCGCGGTGTTCACGAAGACCGCCCCCCGGGGCAGCCGGGCAAAGCGCGCAGCATTCATCATGCCCGTGGTCTGAGGCGTTGCCGGGCAGTGCAGCGACAGGAAGTCGGACACCGGCAGCAGGCTGTCGAGGCTTTCGTGGAAGGTGGCGCCCTGTTCCTGCTCGGGCGGCAGGCGGCGGCGGTTGTGATAGTGGATCTCCATGCCGAAGCCGCGGGCGCGGGCCGCCATCGCCCGGCCCACCCGGCCCATGCCGACAATGCCCAGACGCGCCCCGCTCACCTGCTTGCCCACCATGAAGGAGGGGCTCCAGAAATCCCACGCCCCGGTGCGCACCAGCCGGTCGCCCTCGACGGCGCGCCGGGCCGCGCCCAGCATGAGCAGCATGGCAATCTCGGCGGTGGCATCCGAGAGCACGTCTGGGGTGTTGGTCACCACGATGCCGCGCGCCTTGAGCGCCGCAAGGTCGCAGTGATCGACCCCGACCGAATGGTTGGCGATGATCTTCACCCGATCGTCAAGCCGGGCCACCACATCGGCGCTGAACACCTCCGAGTGGCAGGGCAGGATCGCGTCCACCCGGCGGCTCATCTCCACGATCTCCTCGGGGCCGCGGGGCCGGTCATCGCTGTCGAGGATCACCTCGTAGTCGCGCGCCGCCCTCTCCAGCGTGGCATCAGAGAGGCGGCGGGTGATCCACAGGACGGGCCTGTCAGTCATCTCCGTTCTTCTTGCGGATGCATTCATCCCAGTAATCGTAGGCCGCCATGGCCAGAACGATGATCGAGATGATCCAGAACGGCAAGCCCCCCCAGAAGCCGGCGAAGCCCGACGAGATGCTCTGCGCCAGACCGAGGATGAAAGCGAACAGCAGCCCCGTTCCGACGAAGCCGACGATGATTCTGGTTGTCCGTCCCAGCATGACGTTATCCCCCTTCCGCATCCTCTGCGTTTTCAAGGTTTTCAAGATATTTCAGCAACCATCCCGCCGTTCTCAGCAGGCGGTCGTCTTCTTCCGCGGCCCCGATCAGCTGCACCCCGACGGGCAGCCCTCTTGCGCCCACCAGAAGCGGCACGTTCAGCGCGGGCAGTCCGGCCACCGTCCAGGCCGAGCAGAAGATCGGATCTCCGGTGCCTTCCTCGAACAGCGGCGCCTCCCCGGCCGCGCTGGGCGCGATGATGGCATCGTAGTCCCTGAAGAAGAGCCCGAAGAAGTCTTCGGCCGAATGCATGACGGCGATCGCGTCCTCGTATTCGGCCTGGGTGATCGCGCGGCCGCGCTCCACCGCCGCCTTGATGGCGTCGCTGAGCCGGTCCCAGCCGTCGGCCAATACCTGATTGAGATGCTGCGCCATCTCGTATTCGTGTATGGTGCGCTGCACGTCCACCAGCGCGGCCAGGTTGGGCGAGGCGGGCAGCCTCTCCACATGCTCGCCCAGGGCCTCGAGCAGTTCCTCGTAGCCCTCGCGCGCATCCGGCGAGAGGCGGTCGTGGAAGGGCAGGTCCAGCCAGATGAAATCCGGGTCCACCGGGGCCTCGGCACGAGCGCCTTCAAGCATCGCCGGGCGCGGCCGGGGATAGCTGAGCGGATCGCTCGGGTCATAGCCAGCCAGGACATCGGCCAGCAGGGCGGCATCCTCGAGGGTGCGGGCGAAGACGCCGATCTGGTCCAGCGTGAGCGAGGTGCGCAGCACGCCGCGGCGCGAGATCACGCCGCGGGAGGGCTTGAAGCCCCACACCCCGCAGAAGGAGGCCGGGCGGATCACCGAACCGTTGGTCTGGGTGCCGACGGCCAGGGGCACGTGCTCGGCCGCCACCGCCGCTGCCGAGCCGCTGGAAGAGCCCCCCGGCGTATGGGCCGGGTCATGCGGGTTGCGCGTCCGGGAAGGATTCATGAAGGCCAGTTCGGTGGTTACCGTCTTGCCCATGATCACCGCGCCCGCCTCGCGCAGCCGCTCGACAAGGGCCGCATCGTCCTTGGTGTGGCGCCCCTCGAAGACGGGGGTGCCGCGCTCGGTGGGATAGTCCCGGGTGTCGATGATGTCCTTCAATCCCACCGGAATGCCGTGGAGCGGCCCCACCGGGCGGCCGCTGCGCCGGATCTCGTCCAGCTCGGCGGCCTGGGCCAGGGCGTG
>WFPZ01000147.1 GCA_015487335.1 Paracoccaceae bacterium | reverse complement strand
GAAATCTTCGCTCGTATCAACATCCGCCACGGCCCCAACACCGAGCAGGTCGTGCGCGAGCTGCCGGCGGACGGGCAAGGCGAGATGATCGCCGAGTTCGACCTTGCCTATACGAACATCAACGAAAAACGGGTGGAGCGCGCCTGGGTCGATCTGATCTTCGAAAGTCCGGAGATGAATCTGATCGTCCTGCGCGACCTCACCCTCAGCCGCCGCCCGCGGGCCGAGTTGTAGGAGAATGCGCCATGTCGGAGTACACCGTCACCAGAACGAGAATCCAGGCCGGCATCTGGGAGGGCGTGGTCACCCCCAATGGCGAGGCGCAGGAAGACCCGGCCATCGAGGTGCTGCACAAGGAGGCCCGGGTGCACAGCTTTGCCCTGACGCCCGACGAGGCCAACCCGGGCACCTGGCAGCTGCGCATAGCCATCCCCCCCGATCTGCTGTCAGACGGGGTGCAGGTGTTTCTCATAAATGATGCCGCCACCGGCGAGACGCTGGACAGTTTCACCATCATCACCGGCGAGCCGCTGGAAGACGACATCCGCGCCGAGGTGGAGCTGCTGCGCGCCGAGCTGGACATGCTCAAGCGCGCCTTCCGGCGCCATTGCGTGGAGACCTCCTGAGCCCTTCGCGCTGACGCCGCGTTCCGCGTGACAGGCGGTGCGGGTTTTGCCACAGAGAAGAGAGCAGAAGGGAACCGCCATGACCGACTATCCGCATCTTCTCGCCCCGCTCGAGCTTGGCTTCACCACCCTGAAGAACCGGGTGCTGATGGGCTCCATGCATACCGGTCTGGAAGAGACGAAAGACTGGAAGCGGGTGGCCGAATTCTACGCGGAGCGGGCGCGCGGCGGGGTGGGGCTGATGGTCACCGGGGGCATGGCGCCCAACCGCGAGGGCGGGGTGTTTCCCGGCGCGGCCGGTCTGTTCTCTGCCGAGGACATCGCCAATCACCGGATGGTCACGAAGCGCGTGCACGAAGAGGGCGGAAAGATCGCCATGCAGATCCTGCACGCGGGCCGCTATGCCTACTCGCCCGAATGCGTCGCCCCTTCGGCGATCAGGTCTCCCATTTCGCCCTTCACCCCGAAAGAGCTGGACGAGGCCGGGATCGAGAAGCAGATCGCCGATTTCGCCACCGCCGCCGCGCGGGCCCGCGAGGCGGGCTATGACGGGGTCGAGGTGATGGGCTCGGAGGGCTATTTCATCAACCAGTTCCTCGTCACCCACACCAACAAGCGTACCGACCGCTGGGGCGGAAGCTACGAAAACCGCATGCGCCTGGCCCTGGAGGTGCTGCGCAGGGTGCGCGCCGCGGTCGGCGAGGATTTCATCGTCATCTATCGGCTGAGCATGATCGATCTGGTGCCAGATGGCTCCACCTGGGCCGAGGTGGTGCAGCTGGCGCGCGAGGTGGAAAGGGCCGGCGCCACCATCATCAACACCGGCATCGGCTGGCACGAGGCGCGCGTTCCCACCATCGCCACCTCGGTTCCGCGCGCCGCCTTCACCTGGGTGACGAAGAAGCTGATGGGCGAGGTGGGCATTCCCGTCGTCACCTCCAACCGGATCAACACTCCCGAGGTGGCCGAGAAGGTGCTGGCCGAAGGCTGCGCCGACATGGTGTCCATGGCCCGCCCCTTTCTGGCCGACCCCGAGTTCGTGGCCAAGGCGGCCAGCGGACGGGCGGACGAGATCGCGCCCTGCATCGCCTGCAACCAGGCCTGTCTGGACCACACCTTCAGCGGCAGGATCTCCACCTGCCTGGTGAACCCCCGCGCCTGCCACGAGACCGAGCTGGTGATCGCGCCTGCCGCCACGCCGAAGCGCATCGCCGTGGTCGGAGCCGGGCCGGCGGGGCTGTCGGCGGCCATCGTGGCCGCCCGGCGCGGCCACCGGGTGACATTGTTCGAAAAATCGGGCGAGATCGGCGGCCAGCTCAACATGGCCAAGGTGATCCCCGGCAAGGAAGAGTTCCGCGGCCTTGTGGAGTGGTTCGCCCTGATGGTCGAGAAGGCCGGCGTGAAGCTGTGCCTGAACACCGAGGCCACCGCCCGGCAGCTGGCCGGTTTCGATGCGGTGGTCGTCGCCACCGGGGTGCTGCCGCGCGATCCGCAGATTCCGGGGCAGGAGCGGGAGAACGTGCTTTCCTATATCGACGTGCTGCGCCATGGCGTGCCGGTCGGCAGGAGCGTGGCCATCGTCGGGGCGGGGGGGATCGGCTTCGACGTGGCCGAATACCTGGCCGAGGATCATAGCCCGACGCTCGACCTGCAGGAGTGGCTGCGCGAATGGGGGGTGGCGGACCCGGAAGAGGCCCGCGGCGGACTGGCCCCCGAGGGGCCCCGCCCGGCCCCGCCTGCCCGCCAGATCACCCTGCTGCAGCGCCGGACGGGCAAGCTCGGCCGGGGGCTCGGCAAGACCACCGGGTGGATCCATCGCGCGACGCTTCGCATGAAGGGCGTTCAGATGGTCGCCGGCGTGAACTATGAACGGATCGATGCCGACGGGCTTCATGTCAGCTTCGGCGAGGGCCGCGAAAACCCACGGACAATTGCGGCGGAACACGTCATACTCTGCGCCGGACAGGTGCCGGAGCGGGCCCTTGCCGAAGAGCTTTCGCAATCAGGGGTTGAGGCCCACGTTATCGGCGGCGCCCACGAGGCGAAGGAGCTCGATGCGAAGCGCGCGATCGACCAAGGCGTGCGCCTGGCTGCCGGCCTGTAGACGGCGCAGGGCTTTGCAATCCATGGGATAATTCCCAAATGTGGCAGGGTTGCCATCAATTCGGGCGCGCTCGGCGAGCAGCCTCCAATTTAATTCCCAGTATTGCCGGCAGGCTTCCGCAATCTCGCCCGATTTGAAGGCGATACCTGTCTGCGAGGGGCCAACAGACAGTAAGGTTAAGGTAACGGGTTATGGACCGATTGACTGAAATGGAGGCCTTCGCCACCGTCGTGGACCAGGGAGGGTTCACGGATGCGGCCAAGAAGATGGGAATCTCCAAATCCGCTGTCTCGAAGCATGTGTCCTCGCTCGAGGCGAGGCTGGGTGCGCGGTTGCTCAATCGCACCACCCGCCGGGTTTCTCCGACCGAGATCGGGCTTGCCTATTACGACCGCGCCCGCCGCGTGCTGAACGATGCCGGAGAGGCCGACGCGCTGGTGACCTCGATGCAATCGGCGCCCTCGGGGCTGCTGCGCATTTCGGTGGCCACGGATTTCGGGGTGAATCACCTTTCGCCGGTGCTCGGGGATTTCCTGCAGGAGTATCCTGACATCACCATCAACATGGTGCTCAACAACCGCTATGTCGAGCTGATTTCCGAGGGTTTCGACATGGCGATCCGTATCGGAGAGCTGGAGGACAGCACGCTGCGCGCCCGCAAGCTGACCGAAACCACCCGGCGGATGATCGCCTCGCCGGCCTATTTCGAGAAATACGGCCGCCCGAAGAAGATCGACGACCTCAACGAGCACAAGCTCCTGCACTACTCCAACCAGGCCAACAGCGCGGTATGGAAACTGACCGCCCCCTCGGGGGAAAAGCGCCAGGTCCGCACCGCCGGCTGGCTGACGGTCAATGACGGCCAGTCGCTGCTGAACGCCTGCATTTCCGGCCTCGGCATCGCCTACCTGCCCTCGTTCCTCTATGCCGATGCCATGAAGAAGGGGCTGGTCGAAGAAGCCATTCCGGATCTGCCGGTCGAGACGCAAGGAATCTACGCGGTCTATCCTCCGGGCCGCTTCACGCAGCCGAAGGTGCGTGCCTTCATCGATTTCCTGGTTCGGGTTTTCGCCGACAAGGGGCCGGACAACTGGTGAATCCGGCATCGCCCGAGGTCGGCGGCAGGGCTTTCTTCAGCGGGTCGAGGTCAGGATCACCTCGACCCGTCTGTTTTGCGAGCGCCCCTCCGCAGTGAGGTTCGAGGCCCGAGGCGCCAGGTAGCCCACGCCGGCCGCTTCCAGCTGTTTGCGCGGCACGCCGTAGTCTTGCACCAGGCGCTCCATCACCGCCTTCGCGCGGCGCTTGGACAGTTCCATGTTTCCTTTCAGCGAGCCTTCCGCATCCGTATGCCCCACCAGCGCAACCGTCTTGTCGGGGTTGGCCTTCAGCCAGGCGGCAAGTTCGGCCAGCGAGGCGAGGTTGCCCTTTTCCAGCTTCGCAGAGCCGGTGGCAAACTTCACGTCTTCGAGCAGGGCCCAGCCCGCTGTCTGCAACAGCCCGGCCAGAGACTGGCCGGCCTCCGGCCGGGTCGGCCCGTTCCAGGTGGCCCCGTCGGGCGACTTGCTGGAGGCAAGCGCCGGGCCCGGAGAAATTTCCGGCGGGCCCACGTGGGTGACTTGAATGAAGGCATTGTTGGCGCTGCGGCTGACCATCAGGGTGACGAATTCCGCTTCGTTCCCGTCCCTTTCGCGCCGCGCGCTGAGATAGCGGAAATCCCCGAGGTCCACGTGCATTTCGGGTTCGGGCAGCAGGTCGATGGAATAGCGGAAATCGAAGCCGCCGCAGGCCTCGGTTTCGCACTCCATCAGAATCTCGAAGCCGCTTTCCTCCAGCTGCGCCCGCAGGGGCAGGAGTATCTGCAAGGTCGTGAGGCTGTCGGTGGAGATCCGCCACGCCTCGCTTGTCACCCGGCCTTCCGTCCGGATCGTCTGCACCTTGCCCCCGGCAAAGGGGGCGACCGGCACGCCCACGTTGCGTGCGGCCTGGGTTTCGCGAGCCGTCATCGTGGCGCCGGCGGGCAGTTCGGGCGCAAAGGCCCCGGCGGACAGCGGCGCCAGCGCGACCAGCGCGGCCCATATGAGGGCGCGCAGCTTCATCGGGCCTGTGCGTGGTATTCCGGGTTGGGTTCCATGCCCGTGGCCGAGGCCACCCGGTTGGTCATGTTGAAGAAGCCCGCCACGGCGGCGATGTCGAAGATGTCCCGGTCGGAGAAGCCCGCTTCGCGCAGCGCCTGCCTGTCGGACTCTTCGATCGCGGCGCTGTCGGTCGTCAGCTTGGCGGCGAAATCCAGCATGGCGCGCTGGCGCGCGTCCAGCCTGGCCGCCCGGTAGTTCATCACCAGCGCCTCGCCCAGGGCGGGGTCGCCCGAAAGCGCGCGCACCGCCGCGCCATGGGCCACCTGGCAATACCAGCAGCGGTTGATGGACGAGACCACCACGGCGATCATCTCGCGCTCCAGCTTGCTCAGCCCGCTGTCGCCAAGCATCAGGTCGTTGTACATGGCGGTGAAGGCGTTGAGCTTGTCGATGTCGAAGGCATAGGCCTTCAGCACGTTGGGCACCAGGCCCAGCTTTTCCTCGCACAAGTCGAAATACTTCCGCGTCGCCTCGGGCAGAGGCTCAACCATCGGCAGATCGAGCGCCATGGGCCGTTCGGGTTTGTCAGTCAAGCGCTGCCTCGGTTCGTTCTTCTTGGCGGATCCGGTAGTGATATTTCCCCACCTCACGCATACCTCGCGCCCTATATAATGCATTCGCCGGGCGATTTGCATCCGTTACCACCAGGGAAAAATGGCGCACGCCCCGATCTTGTGCCCAATGCGCGGCTGCCCGCATCATGTTGAGGGCCGCGCCCTTGCGCCGCAGTTCCGGCAGCACTTCCATGGCGTGAATCATCGCCACATCGCGGTGAATCGCCACGAAAGCGGCGCCCGCGGCCCGGTCTGCGGCACGCGCCAGGAGGGCGGTTTTCGGGCCCCTGGCCCGCTCCATCACCGCCAGCCGCGCCGGCCCGATTCCACCGCGTGCCCAGATGTCGCGCATCATGGCCAGTGGCGGCCAGATGGCGAAGGCCGAGACCGGCGGCACCGGCTCGGCGGTCAGCGCCTCCACAGGGCAGGCCAGAAGCGTGACCGGGTCGATCACCTCGTATCCGCGGGCTGCCAGCCACCCGTCCAGCGCGTCCTCGCCATGGCGGATCATGAACAGGGGCGTATTGCGCGTGCGGGCAAATTCCCTCTCGGCAAGCTCGATGTCCGCCTCGCGCACCGGCCCGGCCGCGGTGGCCGCCGAAACCCGCTTGCCGCCGCCCGCCCCGTCGCGCATCAGCCAGGGGCCGGCCCGCCAGCGCGCGGCCGGCGGCCAGGTGGCCTCGACCACCTCGAGAAGCGCCTGCGCCGTGGGCAGGGTCATGCCTCGCCCTGCGGAAACAGCCGGGAGAGGCGGGCCATTGCCTCGCCGATCCGCGCGCCGTCGGTGCCGCGGATCACCACATTGGCCCCCAGCGCGCCCTGGTGCTGAAACGGGTATGAGCCGATGGAGAGGTCGGGAAATTCCGCCGCCAGTTCCGCCAGCGGCCCGGCGATGTCGCCCTCGGGCCGGTCGATCCGGTAGCTCTGGCTCAGCAGCGGCGTTCCGCCGGCGATCTTCG
>WFPZ01000146.1 GCA_015487335.1 Paracoccaceae bacterium | reverse complement strand
CCGGCCCGTCCGCACGCTGCGCAACGCATGAAATTCCGAATGCCAATCCCGACGAAAGGTGGCCTCCATGGCAAACTATGACGTGATCATCATCGGCGCCGGCCCCGGCGGCTATGTCTGCGCCATCCGCTGCGCCCAGCTGGGCCTGAAGACGGCCGTGGTCGAAGGGCGCGAAACCCTCGGCGGCACCTGCCTGAACGTGGGCTGCATCCCCTCCAAGGCGCTGCTGCATGCCACCCACAGCCTGCACGAGGCCGAGCACAACTTCGCCAGGATGGGCCTCAAGGGCAAAAGCCCCTCGGTGGACTGGGCACAGATGCAGGCCTACAAGCAGGAGGTCGTGGCCCAGAACACCAAGGGCATCGAATTCCTCTTCAAGAAGAACAGGATCGACTGGATCAAGGGCTGGGCCACCATCCCGGCTCCGGGGCAGGTCAAGGTGGGCGAAGAGGTGCACAAAGCCCGCCGCATCGTCATCGCCACCGGCTCCGAGCCCGCCACGATCCCCGGCGTCGAGATCGACGAAGAGCGCGTCGTCTCTTCCACCGGGGCGCTCTCGCTGCCCAAGGTGCCGAAGAAGATGGTGGTGATCGGCGCCGGCGTCATCGGGCTGGAGCTGGGCTCGGTCTATGCCCGCCTCGGCACGCAGGTGACGGTGGTCGAATATCTCGACACCATCACCCCCGGCATGGACAGCGACGTCCAAAAGACCTTGCAGAGGATCCTGAAGAAACAGGGGCTGACGTTCATCCTCGGCGCCGCCGTGCAGAAGGTCACCAGCACCAAGACCAAGGCGAAGGTTGCCTACCAGCTGCGGAAGGATTCCTCCGAAGCCACGCTGGAGGCCGACATCGTCCTCGTGGCCACCGGGCGCAAGCCCTTCACCGGCGGGCTCGGGCTTGAAGCCCTCGGCGTCGAACTGACACCGCGCGGCCAGATCCGGACCGACGGCCACTGGGCCACCAACATTCCCGGCATCTACGCCATAGGCGACGCCATCGAAGGCCCGATGCTGGCGCACAAGGCCGAAGACGAGGGCATCGCCGTGGCCGAGGTGCTGGCCGGCAAGGCGGGGCACGTGAACTACGCGGTGATCCCCTCGGTCATCTACACCACGCCCGAGGTCGCCAGCGTCGGCCTCACCGAGCAGGAGCTGAAGGAAGCCGGCCGTGCCTACAAGGTGGGCAAGTTCTCCTTCATGGGCAATGCCCGTGCCAAGGCGGTATTCCAGGGCGAGGGCTTCGTGAAGATCATTGCCGACGCGGAAACCGACAGGATCCTCGGCGCCCATATCATCGGCCCGGCCGCCGGCGACATGATCCACGAAATCTGCGTGGCGATGGAATTCGGCGCCGCCGCTCAGGATGTTGCCCTCACCTGCCACGCCCATCCGACCTACTCGGAAGCGGTGCGCGAAGCAGCACTTGCCTGCGGCGACGGCGCGATTCACGCCTGAGCAAGGGCCTGAAACAACGCCCCCCGCGCCACCCGGGTGCGGGGGCGAACATCCCCGCCCCCCTTTCGCCGAAATCACGAGGTGAATGGTGAATGCGCGCCCGCAGCGCGCAGAGAGGCGGGCTGCCCCTTCCTACCCCACCAGCAGCCGCAGCGCGCCGGTCACGTCCGTGCGGACCGCCAGGCGCAGCCCCGGCTCGTCCCCGGCCCGCAGCGCCGCCAGGATCGCCCGGTGATGCGGCGGCACCCCGGTGCGCTGCAACCGGCCGTAAAGCTTGCGCATGGTCGGGCCCAGCTGCAGCCAGACCGTCTCGGCCATTGCCAGCATCGCCGGAGCCTGGGCCCGCAGATACAGGGTGCGGTGGAACTCCAGGTTCGTGCGAATGTAGCCCACCGCATCGCCCTTCGCGATCACCTCGGCCATGGCCATGTTGATGGCCTGAAGCCGCTCGATAAGGGCGATATGGGCGCGCGGCAAGGCGCGGCTGGCCAGCTCGGGCTCCAGCAGGGAGCGCAGCGCGGCCAGCTCCTCGATCCGCTCGCCGGACAGCTCCGGGGTGGTGACCCGTCCCGAGCTGGTGATGCTCAGCGCACCTTCCGCCGCCAGCCGCCGCACCGCCTCGCGCGCCGGGGTCATCGACACCCCGAATCGGCTGCCGATGCCACGCAGGGTCAGCGCCGTGCCCGGGGGCAGCTCTCCATGCATCACCTGGGTGCGAATCGCCCGATAGACCCGTTCATGGGCTGAAGCGCTGGCGTCACTTGTCCTGGGCAGGCTCGGCATGGGCTCATGTGATCGCAAACCGGCCTCCCGGTCAATCGTCGAACCGGTAACGATGCAGAACTGCCCCGTTTTGCCGCAGCCACCGGCGGTGCTCGCGATAGTCCGGCACCAGCCCTTCCACCACTGCCCAGTAGGCCGGCGAATGGTTGAGCTCCACAAGATGGGCCACCTCATGCGCGGCCACGTAATCCAGCACCTCGGGAGGCGCCATCACCAGACGCCATGAAAACATCAGCCGCCCCTGCGCCGTGCACGACCCCCAGCGCGAGCGCGTGTCGCGCAGGGTGATTCGCCCGTAGCTGCGGCCGATTCGCCCGGCATGGCGGTCGCAGGCCGCGGCGAGGCGCTCGCGCGCCACCACCCGCATGAAGGCGCCCAGCCGGCGCGGCGCTGCCTCGGCCCTGCCCGGCACGACAAGCCGGCCCTCCTCCAGCCGCACGCTGCGCCCGGCACCGACCACAACCGGCACCGGCACGCCCTCGAAATGCACCCTGGCGCCGGGGCGGGGCACCACCGGGCTGTGGCGGCGGGCCAGATGGCCCCGTATCCAGCCCTCCTTTTCGCGCAGGAAGGCAAGCGCCTCGGCGCGATGCAGCCCCGGAGGCATGGAAAGCGTCACCCGCCCGTCCAGATGCGACACCCGCAGCGACAGGCGCCGCGCGCGGCGGTTTTCGCGCAATCTGACGGTGATGGGAGGATCTCCCTCCAGCACGATCTCGCCCAATCTGTTCCGCCCTCCTGCAGCCTGCGCCGATCATACGCCGCGCCCCTGCGCGACCTCCAGCCGCCACAACAGCGCCGCCCCGCCTGAAAGGCTTTGACAGCACGGCCGGGTTGTGGCACAGGGCGCCAACTCTCTGAAATGACGGACGATGGAAAGGGGTATCAGATGCCCAAGGAAGAATGGGGCGTAAAGCGTGTCTGCCCGACCACGGGCCGGAGGTTCTATGACCTCAACAGGGACCCGATCGTCAGCCCCTACACTGGCGAGGTGGTAACCGTCGATGCGAACACCCGCACCCGGGTGGCGATTCCCGAAAAGGCCGAGGAGAAGCCCGAGGCCGATGTCGCGGTCACCGACGATCTGCTGGAAGACGCCGATCTGCTGGTCGCCGATGATGCGGCCGACCCGGACATCGCCGACGACCTGCTGGAAGACGACGACGATGCCGATGTTCCGCTCGAGGAAATCGCCGATGTCGCCACGGATGACGAAGACAGCTAGGAAGCGTTCTTTTTTGGCTTGATCTGCCCTTCGCCATTCCATAGATACACGCGGGCGGGCGCCACGGATGCCCGCCCACGGTCGGGGCCATAGCTCAGTTGGGAGAGCGCTTGCATGGCATGCAAGAGGTCAGGGGTTCGACTCCCCTTGGCTCCACCAAATCTCCTTCGTCTACAGACGTTTCCGCCTAGCCAAGGACGGAAAAGCTCGACTCCTCGTTGACGGGCCGGCGGCGCGAGAAGAACCCCGCGTCGATCTCCTGCCCGATATGTTCGAGCGTGAAGCGCAGCGGTCTTTCGTCGTGGTCCGCTCCGTTTTCGCAATGTTCCACGAGGGCGGCCATCATCTTGCCGGCAACGGGGGCGTTCTTGAACTGGTTGCCGCTGGTGCCGCAGGCCATGTAGAAGCCCGGCAGCTGCGACTTGTCGTAGATCGGGATCCAGTCGGTCGAGGCATCGTAGAGGTCCACCACCCCGCGCATGCGGCTGGGAATGCCCAGCGTGGGTACGCGCTGGGCATAGCGCATGGCCTGGGTCGTCCACTGCTCGGTGAAATCGCGGTTGAAGTCCGTGTCGTCCTCCACCCACTGGTGTGGGTCGCAAGGCGGGTCTTCGCTGCCGATCAGGATGTGATTTCCCCGCTCGGGGCGGCAATAGCAGCCGATGTCGCTGTCGGATACGATCGTGCCGCGTGATTCGAAATCGAACCCTTGCGGCGCGGGCAGATGCACCACCTCCTGGCGCAGCGGGCGGGTGCGGATCGTCATGTCGTCCAGCACGCCGGCCATGGCGTTGACCCGCGCCGAGGCCGGCCCGGCCACGTTGATGACCACCGGCGCGTGGATCTCCTCGCCCGAAGCCAGGCGCACCCCCGCGGCACGCCCGCCCTGGCGCAGGATCGCCACCACCTCCGAACGGGTCCGGAAGGCCGCACCAAGGGCGCGGGCCGCCTCGGCCAGATTCTGGGCGGCCAGGGCCGGGTCGTTCACGTAGCCCGCATCGGGCCAGAACACCGCCCCCTCCAGCTGCCCCCCGTTGGGCTGGCCGAAGGCGGGATCGTCCAGGCGCCGGGGCGGGGCGTAGCTTTCAAGAGTGTAGATGGGCAGCCGCGCCAGGATTTCCTCCGCACCCCATTCCTCGAACGGGCAGCCAAGGGCGGCGCTGATCTCCATGTGTTTCGCAAGCCCGCCATTGGCCGGGGTCTTCATCACCAGGCAGCCGGTTTTGCGAAACCGCGCCAGCGGCGCAGCTGCAGGCAGGCCCAGGAAATCGGCCCAGCTGCGCCAGTAGTGCCAGCCCTCCCAGGCCATGGCGGACCCTTCGAAGGTGGAGTAGTGCATGCGGATGATGGCGCAGGAAGAGGCCGTGGAGCCATGGCCTATCTGGCCGTTGCGCTCCAGCGAAAGCGTCTTCCAGCCCTTTCGCGCCAGTTCCAGCGCCACCGCCGTGCCGATCACGCCGGTCCCGATGATGATCGCGTCTGCCGTACCGGCCATCCCCCCTCCTTCCGGAGCGCCTGCCCGCGGCGACATGCCCGTCTCCAGCTGGCTTCACCTCCTCCAGCCCCGGATTAAGCACGATCCGCCCCGCCCGCTCAAGTGCGGCATGACACGACGAGACCGTCAGCCCTCGGCGCGAAACCGCGAAAACAGCACCGAAACGAGGTAGATCAGCGCCGCGGCCACCACGATGCCCGGCCCGGCCGGCGTGTCGGCAATTGCCGAAGTCCAGACCCCGGCCACCGACGCGCCCGCGCCGAAGGCGGCGGCAAGTGCGGCCATGGCCTCGGGCGTGCGCGAAAAGCCCCGCGCCGCGGCGGCCGGCACGATCAGCATGGCGGAGACCAGCAGCACCCCCACCACCTTCAGCGCCAGCGCCACCACCAGCGCCAGCGTCAGGATCAGCACGAGCCGCTCGCGGCGGGGGTTCATCCCCGCCGACCAGGCCAGCTCTTCGCTCACGGTGGCCGTCAGAAGGGCCCCCCAGCGCCAGGCGACAAGCGCCACGATCAGCCCCGCCCCGCCCCAGATCAGCCACAGCTCGGCGGGGCCGACCGTCAGGATGTCGCCAAACAGGAAGGCGGCCAGATCGACCCGGACCCCGCGCAGGAACGAAACCGCCACCAGACCGAAGGCCAGCGCGCTGTGGGCCACCACGCCCAGTGCCGCATCCATGGCCTGGCCGCGGCTGGCAAGCCCCGCCACCGCCAGTCCTGCCGCCAGAGCCGCCACCAGCGTGCCGGCCAGGATCGAGATGGAAAAGCCCAGCGCCAGAGCCACCCCGAGAATCGCCGCATGGGCCATGGCATCGCCGAAATAGGCCATCCGCCGCCAGACCACGAACGCCCCGAGCGGCCCCGTCGCCAGCGACAGGCCCACCCCGGCCAGCATCGCCCGCAATACGAAATCATCCAGCATCGCGCTTCCCTCCGGCACGGCCCTCGGCCCCGTTGTGATGGTGGTGGTCGTGCTCGTGGCGGTAAAGCGCCAGCGCCCCGCCGGTGCCGGGGCCGAACAGGGCCCGGTACTCGGGCGCGGCCGAAACCACCTGCGGCGAGCCCTCGCAGCAGATGTGCCCGTTGAGGCAGATCACCCGGTCGGAGGCGCTCATCACCACATGCAGGTCGTGGCTGACCAGCAGAACCGCACAGCCCGTCTCGCGGCGCAGCTCCTCGATCAGCCGGTAGAACTCGGCGGCGCCGGGCTGGTCGAGCCCCTGTGTCGGCTCGTCGAGGATCAGGATGTCCGGCCCGGCAAGCAGCGCGCGCGCCAGCAGGACCCGCTGGAACTGCCCCCCGGACAGCGCCCTCATCTGCCGCCCCTCCAGCCCCGCCGCGCCCACCCGCGCGAGCGCAGCGGCGCGCCTTTGCGGCAGCTGGCGGAACGGCAGAGAGAGGAAACGCGCCACCGTCATCGGCAGGGTGGCATCGATGGCCAGCTTCTGCGGCACGTAGCCGATTCGCAGGCCCCGCTGGCGCTCCACCACGCCTCGGGAGGGCGGCAGCGCCCCCAGAAGGGCGCGCAGGAGCGTCGACTTGCCAGAGCCGTTGGGCCCGACGATCGTCACGATCTCGCCCCTGTCGATGCTGAAATCGACATCCTCCAGCACCAACCGCCCGCCGTAGCTCAGGCCAAGCCCTTTCGCCCGGATGAGGTTCATGGCGCGCCCTCGCCCTGCTGGCAGGCCGGGCAGATGCCCGCGGCCTCCAGGTTCATCCGCTCGATCTCGAAGCCCATCTCCCGGGCCGCCTCGCCCATGGCGGCGCTGACTTCGGTCAGGGGTGCTTCGGCCACCGAATCGCAGCGGGTGCAGATGAAGAAGGCCGGCACATGGGCCTCTCCCGGGCGCATGCAGGCCGCAAAGGCGTTGAGGCGGCGGATGCGATGGGCAAGCCCGGCCTT